>CAZDSB010000061.1:0-14310 GCA_964507515.1 uncultured Myxococcaceae bacterium | reverse complement strand
TGGCGGACCGACTTTCGGTGGGCTCCATCGTCCCGGTGCCCTTCGCCCAGAGGAACACCCGGCTCCTGTTCGGCAGCGAGCCCCGGGAGGACTTCGAGGCGCTCCAGATCGCCGAGGTGACCCGCGACGGCCTCGGGGCCTCGGTGCTCGAGCCAGGCTTCGTCCCGCCCTGCCTCCGCATCGACGCCTCGCCCTGGCTGCTCGAGGAGACGAGGAAGTCGCTGCAAGTGATGCTCGGCAAGCAGCAGCAGCTCGCCGACGCGCGGAAGCACCGCGACGCCTCGACGGTGGAGTTCACGCCCGGGGACGTGAAGCGGTTCCTCCAGCTGCACGCGCTGGACTCCGCCATCCCGGTGCTCCACCACATGGCGGAGACCGGCGAGGTGCATCCCCACGCGCTTTATCTGGAATTGCTGCGTGCCGCGGGCGCGCTGTCCACCTTCGCGGTGGGGGTCGATCTCTTATCCCTCCCGAAGTTCCAGTACACCCGGCTCGGGCCGACCTTCGCGGATCTCCTGGCCATGCTGCAGCGCATGCTCCAGACGGTGGAGCGCGGAGGCTCGCTGGCTATCCCCCTCGAGCTGCGACCGAGCGGCGTCTACATCGGCAAGCTGGACGACGAGCGCGTGGCCCGCGCCGGAGCGTTCATCCTCGCGGTGAAGAGCGAGGTGGCCGAGCAGCAAGTCAGCGACCAGCTGCCGCGGCTGTCGAAGATCGCCTCCACCACCGAGATCGCCCGCATCGTGCAGGCCGCCGCGCCCGGTGTGCCGCTGCAGATCAACCACCGGCCGCCGAACGAGGTCGCGGTGCGGCCGGGGGTCGTCTACTTCAACCTCGCCACCGACGACCCGTACTGGAAGAACGCGCTCCGGGATCGCTCGGTCGCCATCTACTTGCCTCAACCGTTCGACCCGAGCCGCACCAAGATCGAGCTGCTTGCCATTCCCGGGCGCTGACTCGCCCCGGGGCACGGGAGACCGATGGACGTCGTGCAGGCCGCCACCCAGGACTGCTTCGGGGCAATCCAGCAGCTCCGGAGAAGCGACCCCACGCTCCTGCCGGACCCCGAGCTCCTCCAGCGACGGATGCGGACCTTCGTCGATCGGATGCAGAGCGCGCTTCGTGACTCGGGGCTGCCGCACGCCGACGTGGACGACATCACCTACGCCGTCTGCGCGCTGGCGGACGAGGTGGCGCTCAACGCCGGCGAGCCGCTCGCCTCGGGCTGGATGGGCCACCTCCTCCAGTTCCACTACTTCCGCGAGAACACGGCCGGTGACGGCTTCTTCCAGCGGCTGGAGACCGTCCGCAAGGACCCGAGGCGGCGCGACGTGCTGCGGGTCTACGCGCTCTGCCTGTGGTTCGGGTTCCAGGGGCGCTACCGGGTGAGAGGCGGCGAGCTCGAGCTGATGAGCCTGGGCGAGTCGCTCCAGCGTGAGGTCGGACCGAAGCCCTCGGAGCTCGAGTCGCTGTCGCCGCACGCCGACCGGCCCACCGAGGCGCTCGGCCGTGCCCGGGCGAGCCTCACCCTTCTCTACGTGACCGGGGGCGCGCTGCTGCTGGCCCTCCTCCTCTTCGTGGTCCTCCGGCTGGCGCTCGCCTCGAGCGTGTCCGGCCTGGCCGAGACGGTGGCGGCGGTGAAGCCGGCGGGGGCACGGAAGTGATCCTCGGCATCATCTTCCTGGTGGTGCTGCTGTCCTGTCTCTGGACGGTGGCAATCCTCTTCAACCTCAGCCTCGCGTTGCCCATCGTTCCCACGGTCGCGCCCGGGGTCGCGGTGGCGGCCATCGTCGTGGTCCGGCGGCTCCAGGCGCGGGCAGCGGCGCAGGCCATCGAGAAGACGCTCAAGTCGCAGGGAGAGGCGTTCGCCGCCCAGGCCCGTCCGGACCAGCAGCCGGAGATCCAGGCGCTGCAGTCCGAGTTCGGCAAGGCCGTGAGCGCTCTCAAGTCGAGCAAGATCGCCCGCGGCAAGAGCGACGCGCTGGGCGTGCTGCCCTGGTACGTCATCATCGGCCCGCCCGGAGCCGGCAAGAGCACCGCGCTCAGCAAGTCCGGCCTGCAGTTCCCCTACCTCTCCGCCGGCGGGCGCGGGGTGAAGGGCGTCGCCGGAACCCGGAACTGCGAGTGGTGGCTCACCAACGAGGCCGTCATCCTCGACACCGCCGGCCGCTACACGACCGAGGACAACGACCGGGACGAGTGGCTGGCGTTCCTCGACATGCTGGCGAAGAACCGCCCGCGCCGGCCGCTCAACGGGCTGCTGGTCGCGGTGAGCGTGGGCGACCTCGTCGAGCTGGACGAGGAGGGCTCGGCGGCCCTCGGCCAGCGCATCCGCGAGCGGATGGACGAGGTGATGACCCGGCTCAAGGTCGTCCTGCCGGTCTACGTGCTCTTCACCAAGTGCGATCTCCTCGCCGGCTTCGTCGAGGCCTTCGGGGAGCTGGGGAAGAACGAGCGGGGGCAGATCTGGGGCTTCACCCTGCCGGTGGCGGAAGGGAAGGCGCCCGGGGAGCGGTTCGCCGAGCTGTTCGACGAGCTGTCCACCCAGGTGAGCACCTGGTCCCTGGACCGGCTGGCGAAGGCGCGCCGGCTGGAGGACCGCGAGCGAATCTTCCAGTTCCCCGCCCAGTTCGACGCGCTCCGCGGGAACCTCACCGAGTTCGTCCAGACCGTCTTCGCCGCCAACGTGTACCAGGACACGCCGCTGCTGCGCGGCGTGTACTTCACCAGCGGCACCCAGGAAGGTCGGCCCATCGACCGGGTGATGCGGGCGATGGCGTCCGCGTTCGGCCTGCAGGGCGCGGTCCCCGTGGCCGAGGCCGAGGTGCGGGACCCGAAGAGCTACTTCCTCCGCGACGTCTTCGGGAAGGTCATCTTCAAGGACCAGAGCCTGGCGGTCCGCAGCGCCAGCGCCAGCCGTCGGGACCTCCTCGTCCGGCGCGCGTACACCGCCGGGGGACTGGCCCTCGCCGCGCTCCTCATCGTCCTCCCCGCCGTGTCGTTCTTCAGGAATCTCTCCCTCGTCCACTCCACCCGGGACCTCGTCGCCGGGATGAAGGGCAAGCTCGGGGGCTCCACCGGCACCCTCAAGGCGCTGACCCCGCTGCGCACTCGCCTCGAGGAGCTGCTCGCCATGAAGGCCGAGGGCGTTCCGCTGACGATGCGCTTCGGGATGTCGCAGAACGAGGCGGTCCTCGAGGAGCTGCGGCCGTTCTACGGCACCACCGTGCGCGACCTGGTGGTGAAGCAGGTGCTCGACCTCAGCGACTCCGACCTGGCCGACTTCGTCAAGGCTCCGCCGGCGAAGCTGGTTGCCCGGACCCACCTGCCCTACTGGGAGGCGCTGAAGCTACACCTCCTCCTCACCTCGCCGCGGGAGGAGGGAGAGCCATCGCTCGACGAGGCGACGCAGGAGTGGATGCTGGCCCGCATCACCCGGCCGTACTTCGCCCGGGCGCTCCCCGAGAACAGCGAGGAGGGTCAGGCGCTCCGGGCACACGTGGCGACCTACCTCCGCCTGCTCGCGCAGGACCCGGGGCTCGCCCTTCCGCGCGACGGACGGCTGGTGGAGCGGAGCCGGACCGTCCTCCGCGGACTTCCGCTGGCCGACCTGGCGCTGGAGCGGGTCATCGCCGCCGCCGGCCAGCAGGTCGAGGACATCACCCTCAACGGCCTCCTCGGTGGAACGCTCCCCGAGTACACCTCCAAGGCGAAGGTCCGGGCTGCGTTCAGCAAGCGCGCCTACACCGGGAACGTCGGCGCGCTCCTCAAGACGGGGATGAAGGACTCCGACGGCTGGGTGCTCGCCGCGCCCGGCGCCGCGGGCTCCACGCCGGCGGACCTCGAGTCGGCCTACTTCAAGGCGTACATCGCCGAGTGGCGGACCTTCCTCGAGTCCATCGACCTCGCTCCCATGCGCGGTGACCGGGCCAAGGTGCAGGCCCTGCTGGACGACTTGACCGGCGGCACCACCCCGCCGCTGACGGTGCTCTTCGAGCGGGTCGCGGAGAACACGCGGCTCGAGGGCCGGGTGGAGCAGATTGGCCTCGACCTCAAGGACCGCCTCCTCAAGAAGCTGGACGCCACCCCTGCGGCGCAGGTGCCGGTGCCCGGGGGCAACCGCAACGACCCGGACCGGCTGCTCACCGCGACCGACGTGCGCCAGTTCTTCGACCCCTTCACCAGCTTCGGGGTGAGCCGCGGAGAGAAGCAGCCGGCGCCGATCGACCGGTACATCGAGCAGCTGATCGTCCTCCGTGACGGCTTCCGGGCCGAGACCCAGGATGCCTCCGGGCTCGCGCTCCGCATCAAGTCCGCCCGGGCCTCGCTGGAGGGCCTGCTCGCGTCCCAGAACGCCGGGCTCCTCCGCCCCGTGCTGTACAAGCTCACCAGCCCCCCGCTGGACGAGGCCTACCGGGTGGTGACCGGCGCGCAGAAGTCGGAGGCGCTCCGGAACTTCTGCAACGGCGTGGGCGAGCCGTTCCGCGCGCTCTCCAAGCGCTACCCCTTCGCGCCGGTGCCCGCCGAGGCTCCGCTCGCCGACGTCGCGGACTTCTTCCGGCCGAAGACGGGCCAGCTCTGGACCTTCTTCGACGCGAACATGAAGACCAACGTGGTGCGCGCCGGGGACCGCTTCCTCAACCCCAACGGCGAGCACGTCTATCCGCCCGACGTCATCGGCTACCTGGGCCGGGCGAACGAGGTGACCCGCGCGCTCTTCCCGCCCTCGAGCAACGACCCCCAGGTGCCCTTCTCGGTCCACATCCGCCCGGTGCCGAAGCTCGCGAGCGTCTCGCTCACCGTGGACGGCGACACCTTCGAGTACCGCAACGGGCCCGAGGAATGGCGAGCCTTCAAGTGGCCGTCGCCCGGCAAGACGCCCGGCGCCTCCATCAAGGTGCGGGATCCGCGCGGGAAGGTCGAGGTCATCCAGCAGGACGGGGACTGGGGCCTCCTGAGGCTCTTCGAGCAGGGCACGGTACGCGGCTCGAGTCAGGGCACGTTCACCCTCTCCTGGCGCGTGCCCACGCTCGACTCCGAGGTGGTCATCGACGTGAAGCCCGTCCGCGGCGACTCTCCCTTCACCCCCGGCCAGGGCTCGAGGAAGTCGAGCTTCCTGGCCGTGTTCCGCGGCCCGGGGCTCGTCCCCCTCCGCGCCTGCGAGTGACGTCCCGTGGCCACCACCTCCACCGCCGGGCTGTACGGGAAGATCCCCGCCCAGGGCGACTTCCTCCGGGCCAGCGTGATCGACCCGGCGGCGGTGGAGTTCTCCCGGTGGCTGGAGGAGGCCCAGGAGGGCATGTACCGGACCGGCGCTGCGCTGCCCGCGCTCCCGGTCTGCTTCGTCCACGTGGTGCCGGGAAGCCGAACGGCGGTGGTGGGGGCGCTCCTGCCGAGCCGCGACGCCGTGGGCCGGGTGTTTCCGTTCGCCGCCTTCCTCCCGATCGACAGCGGGGCGCTCGCCCGGAGCTACCCACGCGCCCCGCTCGCCTTCTCCATGTTCCTCGGCGAGGTGGCCCGCCTCGGCAGAGATGCGGCGAGCCTCGCCGCCCCTGCGGTGCTCGAGCGCGTCCGGCAGCTTCCCCTGCCCGGTCCCACGGAGTGGAGCCTCGCCGACGAGCTCACCGAGCGGCTCCTGGATCAACCCACGGCCGGACTGCTGAGCTCGCTGGGCGACTCACCCGCCGGAGCCGCGTACGGGCTCAAGACCTTCCTCGGCGCCTGCTCCGGCGAGGCGGCCGACGTCCCGGCAAAGACCCGGGTGGTGCTCGAGTGTCCGCTCGCCGGCGAGGGGCCGGCGGTCTGGCTGGAGCTCGCGCGGAGGGTGCTCCGCTGGAAGAGCCCGCCCCCGTTCTTCTGGACGGAGGCCGCGCCGCCGCGCCTCCTCATCTCCCTCGGCGCTCCTCCTGCCTCGGTGCTCGGGCTCCTCGCCCGCCCCGATCCACGCTCGAGCCTCGTGTGGCCCTTGCGAACCACGCAGCGGGCCGCCGCGGACAGCGCGCTCGCTGCGCTCACCGCCGAGCAGCGCGCCGCGGTGAGCGAGCCGGACCGCACGCTCCGCCAGCTGTTCACCGCCTTCCTCCAGAGCTGACCTCCCCGTGCCTCTCTCCCCACAAGAGCTGACCCAGCGCGTCCAGCCGTTCCTCGAGCCCATCTCGGCGGCCGCACCGTCCGGCGGCAGCGCCCGCTACGAGCCCGAGTACGAGCGGATCCTCGCGGAGGTGGGAAAGCTCGAGGCGCCCACCGGTGGCACGGTGGACTGGTTGCAGGTCGCGACGCTCGGCAAGAAGCTGCTCGGGTCCAAGTCGAAGGACCTGCTGCTGGCGGCCTACACCGGCTTCGCGCTCTTCGCGCCGAAGAAGAGCCTCGCCGGATTGCTCGACGGGATGGTGCTCGTCTCGGAGCTGACCGAGCGCTACTGGGACTCGCTGTTCCCGGATGCCAAGCGGCAGAAGGCCCGCGCCAATGCGGTGGGCTGGTTCGTCCAGCGGGTGTCGATCACCGTCGGCGACGTCGTCCCGGCGTCGGGTGAGCGCGACGTCGTCGAGGCCCTGGTCCCTGCCGCGCAGCGCCTGGCGGACATCTGCCGCGCTCGCTTCACCGAGGGCGGGCCGGCGTTCGGCCCGCTGATGGAGGCCCTCGAGCGCGTCCGGCTGCAGCTTCCTCCCGAGGCGCCGCCGCCGCCTGCCCCGGAGCCGACCGCCTCGCCCGCGTCCGGATCCAACGGCGTGCCCGCGCCTTCGCCTGCCACCGCAGCGCCGGCAGCCGCCGCGCCCGCGATGCCGACGCGCGGCGCAGATGCCACCGGCTGGCTCCGCGAGGTCGGCACGGCGCTCTGCCAGGCCGCCGCGGACATTCGCCGGGCCGGGCCGGCCGATCCGACGTCGTACCGGCTCCTGCGCACCGGGCTCTGGCTGCACCTCACCCAGGCGCCACCGCGCGGCCCGGACGGTCGCTGTCCCTTTCCGCCGCTCCCGGCGGACCAGCGCGCCCAGCTGCAGGCGCTGGCGACCAACGGCAAGTGGACGGAGCTCCTGGAGGAGTCCGAGTCGGTGCTGCTCCAGCACCGGTTCCAGCTGGATCCGCACCGCTTCAGCGCGGCCGCACTCGCCGGCCTGGGACACACCGCCGGGCGATCGGCCCTCGTCGCCGAGCTCGGGGCGTGGCTGCGCCGGGTGCCGGAGGTGGCGGAGCTCTCGGCCTCCGACGGCTCGCCGGCGGCCGACGCCCAGACCCGCGCCTGGCTGGATCTCGAGGTCCGGGGGGGAGGCGGAACGGCCCCAGGCGCCGGCAGCGCCGACCCGACGGCCGAGGCGGTGGGCGAGGCCAAGTCGCTGTTCGCCACCGGGAAGGGGGCGGAGGCACTGGCGCTTTTGCAGTCCCGCGTGCAGACCGCGGACAGCGGGCGGGCGCGTTTTCGTCTGAGGCTGGAACTGGCCAAGCTCTGCGCCCCGAACCAGCCGGCGGTGGCCCGCGCGCTCTACGCGGCCCTGGCACGGGAATGCACGGCCCACGACCTGGACGCCTGGGAACCCGCGCTCACCGCGGAGTGCCTGGAGGGTCTGTTGTCTTCCCGGGCCAGTGGCGCCTTGTCGGAGGAAGACTCGGGCTACTTCCAGCGGTTGTGCCGCATCTCGCCATCGGCTGCAGCACGGGTCCAGACGTGATTGACTCACCGCGCGCCAAGCGAGGGCGCGCCACGGCAGGGGGTCGTACATGGGGAAGGACGCCACCGTCGCTCCGAAGGAGCGCGTCAACATCCTCTACAAGACCGAGATCGGGGGCGCTCAGGAGGAGGTCGAGCTCCCGCTCAACATCTTGGTGATGGGTGAGTACAACCCGAACGTCCCCGAGGACGAGAAATCGCTCGAGGATCGCAAGACCGTCAGCGTCGACAAGGACAACTTCGGCGACGTCCTCGAGAAGCAGAACCTCGGGCTGACCGCGTCGGTGCCGGACAAGCTCTCTGGCGAGAAGGACGCGAGCCTCACCGTCGATCTCAAGTTCAAGAGCCTGAACGACTTCGGTCCCGAGGCCATCGTCAACCAGGTTCCCGAGCTGAAGAAGCTGCTCGAGCTCCGCAAGGCGCTCACCGCGCTGAAGAGCCCGCTGGGCAACGTGCCGGCCTTCCGCAAGAAGCTGCAGACCCTGCTCGGCGACGAGGCGAATCGCGCCAAGTTGATGGCCGAGCTGGGCATCGGAAACAAGGACACCAAGTAGAACCGGGGACGCTCATGGCCGACACCAAGACCGAAGCCAGCGGGGCCGGCGCGAAGGCGACCGAGGTCTCCTTGCTGGACGACATCCTCGCCGAGACCAAGCTGAAGCCGTCCGACGACGCCTACGACGTCGCCAAGCGCGGGGTGACCGCATTCATCACCGAGCTGCTCGCGCCAGGGAGGGCGATCGAGCGCGTCGACAAGTCGCTGGTGGACGCGATGATCGCCGAGCTGGACGCGCGGATGAGCGCCCAGGTCAACGAGATCCTCCACCAGCCCGGGTTCCAGAAGCTCGAGTCCGCCTGGCGCGGGCTGCGCTTCATGATCGAGCGGGTGGACTTCCGGGAGAACATCCGGGTCCAGCTGCTCAACGTGAGCAAGGAGGAGCTGCTCCAGGACTTCGAGAACGAGGCGGACCTTCCCAATTCCGGCCTCTACAACATCGTCTACAAGCGCGAGTACGGCGTGTACGGCGGCAAGCCGTACGGGACCATCTGCGCCAACTACGAGTTCGGCCCGGGGCCGGAGGACATGACCCTCCTCCGCAAGTGCGCCGCGGTGGCCGCAACTGCTCACGCCCCGTTCATCACCAACGCCTCGCCGGAGTTCTTCGGGCCGGAGAAGAGCTTCCTCAAGGTGCCGAACCTCAAGGACCTCAAGGCGCTCTTCGAGAGCCCGCAGTACGCGCGCTGGCAGAGCTTCCGGGAGAGCGAGGACGCCCGCTACGTCGGACTGTGCATGCCGCGCTTCCTGCTGCGGCTGCCGTACGGTGAGAACCAGATCCCGGTGAAGGCCTTCAACTTTGCCGAGGACGTGGTGGACAGCCACGACAAGTACCTCTGGGCCCCGGCCTCGCTGGCCCTCACCACTCGCATCTCGGACAGCTTCGCGAAGTTCCGCTGGGGCCCGAACATCATCGGCCCTCAGTCCGGAGGCTCGGTGGAGAACCTCCCGCTGCATCAGTACCAGGCGATGGGAGCGCTCCAGACGAAGATCCCCACCGAGATCAGCCTGACCGAGCGGCGCGAGTACGAGCTCTCCGAGGAGGGCTTCATCGGGCTCACCTACCAGAAGGACCGGGACAACGCGGCGTTCTTCTCGGCCAACTCGACCCAGAAGCCGAAGCTCTTCGGTCAGAGCGCGGACGGGAAGGCCGCGGAGACAAACTTCCGGCTCGGGACGCAGCTCCCGTACATGTTCATCATGACCCGCCTGGCGCACTACATCAAAGTGCTCCAGCGGGAGCAGATCGGCAGCTGGAAGGAGCGCACCGATCTGGAGCGCGAGCTGAACCTCTGGATCAACCAGTACGTGGCGGACATGGAAGATCCGTCGCCTTCGGTTCGGAGCTCACGTCCTCTTCGATCGGCGAAGATCACGGTGAGCGACGTCGAGGGTCAGCCGGGCTGGTACCGCTGCGGGATCCAGGTCCGGCCCCACTTCAAGTACATGGGCGCATCGTTCACCCTCTCGCTGGTTGGCAAGCTGGACAAGGAGTAGCTCATGGCTCAATCGGTACATCTGTTCCTGAAGGCGAATGGCAAGGACATCAAGGGCGAGAGCACCCAGGTGAGCATGGGACGCGCGGACTCGATCGAGTGCGTCGCGTTCAATTCGGGGGTGACCAGCGCCCGGGAGGCGGCCTCCGGCATGGCGACCGGACGGCGGCAACACGAGCCGATCACCATCCGCAAGCGCATCGACAAGGCGTCGCCCCTGCTGGCGAAGGCCCTGTGTCAGAACGAGACGGTCGAGGGCGTCTTCAAGTTCTTCCGCCCCAATCCCGCGGGTGACGGGACGACCGAGCAGTTCTTCACCGTGGCCATCAAGGGCGGTCGGGTCTTCAGCCAGAAGCTGATGATCCTGAACACCCTCGACCCGGAAGAGGCCACCGAGCCGCCGCTCGAAGAGGTGGGGTTCGTCTTCCACACCATCAACTGGACCTACACCAACGGCGGCATCGAGCACGAGGACAACTGGGCGGGCAAGGCCTAGCTCGGGACGGGTGACCGGTGCGCGGGCTGCTCCATCGACTGGGTCAGCGCACCCGGCCCCGCGGAAGCGATCCCTCGGCCGAGGTCGCCGCGCACCTCCACGCGCTGCTCAACACGCGGGCCGGATCCGCGCCGGGGTGCACGGGGTTCGGGATGGTGGACTTCTCCGACCTGATCCACAGCTTCCCCAAGGGCGTCCCGACTCTCGCCGCGTCGATCCGGTCCACCATCCTCGCCTACGAGCCACGCCTGAAGAACGTGAGCGTCCGTCACGTGCCCGATGACGACGTGCAGCGGCTGAAGTTCGAGATCACTGCGCAGCTCGCAGACGGGGCGAAGGGCACGGTTCGGTTCCGGACCGAGGTGTCCCCGTCGGGTCAGGTGACGGTGGCCTGACCCGGCAGCCGCGGAGAGGAGAGGGAGCGGCGTCCGTGTTCAGCAAGTACTACGAATCCGAGCTGGCCTACCTCCGCGAGCTCGGACGCGCGTACGCCCAGGAGCACCCCAGCACCGCGGGCCTCCTCGCCGAGCGCAGCGGCGACCCCGACGTCGAGCGGCTGCTGGAGGGCGTGGCGTTCATCGCCGCGAAGGTGCGCGAGCGCACCGACGACGCCATTCCCGAGGTGGTGCACGAGCTCGCGGATCTCGTGCTGCCCCACTACCTGCGGCCCGTCCCGGCCACGACCATCGTCCAGTTCAAGCCGCAGGCACGCGCACTCCGCGGTCCCTTGCCGGTGCCGCGCGGGACCGAGCTGGGCACGGTCCCGGTGGACGAGACCTCGCTCCTCTTCCGCACCACCCAGGAGCTGACGTTGCTGCCGGTCACGGTGGACGAGGTCGTCCACGAGACTCCCTCCGCCACCGCTCCGGTGCTCCGGATGGTGGTGAGCGCCCCCGGTCCCGGACTGAAGGCGCTGAACGAGCACGGGCGGCTCCGGCTCTACATCCATGGGGAGTACGCGCTCGCCTCCACCCTGCTCCTGTGGCTGTTGCGCCACTGCCGCGCGGTGTCGGTCGGAGACCCGGGCGCCACCGCTCCGGGCGTTCGTCTTCCCCCGGGGAGCATCCGCCCGGTCGGATTCGACGCAGAGGCGGCGCTCTTTCCCTGGCCGGCGCTGGCCTCGCACGGCTACCGCATCGTCCAGGAGTACTTCACGCTTCCGGAGAAGTTCCTCTTCTTCGAGCTGACCGGGCTGGACCGCCTGCAGCTCAAGGAGAAGTTCGAGGTGCGGTTCGAGTTCGAGCGGCCGCCCGCGCTCGGGCAGCGCGTCCCGCGCGACGTCTTCCGGCTCCACTGCACCCCGGCGATCAACCTCTTCAAGGCCGACGGCGAGCCGCTGCGCTTCACGGCTCCCGGACAGGAGCAGCTGGTCCGGGCCGCCGGCGTGGACCCGCGGCACATGGAGGTCTACTCGGTGGATCAGGTGGTCTCGGTCCGCGCCGGAAGCCCGGACCGCGAGCCGCTCGAGCCGTTCACCGCCTTCGCCCACACCGGCGGGTCCGGGACCTTCTACCGGCTCCGGCGCGGCGCCTCGCCCATCGACGAGGGCGTGGACACCTACCTGTCGCTGGAGACCTCGCGGGACGTGGAGCCGCGGCTGGAGGAGCAGACGCTCTCGCTCGAGCTGACCTGCACCCACCGCGCGCTGCCCCGGAGGCTGCGGCTGAAGGACGTGAGCATGCCCGCAGCCGGCTCGCCGGCGCTGGCGCAGTTCGAGAACGTGCTTCCCGTGTCCCAGCCGCTCCGCCCGCCGCTGGGGAGCGAGCTACTCTGGCGCGTGCTCTCCCACGTGGCGCTGGTGAAGCGCTCCATGGCCGAGGAGGGTCTCCTGTCCGCCCTGGTCGGCCTCTACAACTTCCAGGCGTTCGGCGACGAGCCGGTGGGCCGGGCCAACACCCGCCGCGCCGAGGCGGTGGGGCGGGTGCGGACCGAGCCCTCGCGGCGCCTCCACCAGGGCGCGGTGGTCCGCGGGCAGCACACGGTGATCGAGCTCGACGAGACCGGGTTCGTCAGCCCTGGCGACGCGTTCCTCTTCGGCTGCGTGCTGGACGAGCTGCTCGCCGCCCATCTCACCCTCAACGCCTTCCAGAGCCTCTCCACCCTGCAGCTCCCCTCGAGGACCGAGACCCGATGGACTCCGCGGACGGGCAGCCAGCCGCTCCTGTGAGCGACGCTCCCGGCGCCGAGGCGCTCCTCGCGCTCCGGCTCGGGTTCGTGCCGCTGGTGCGGCTGCTGGAGCGGCTCACCCCCGACGCGGTCCGGGTGGGGGGCGAGGGCCCGCTCTCCGGCGAGCGCATCCGCTTCCGGCACGACCGCGGCCTGCGCTTCCATGCCTCGGACGTGGTGGCGCTGGAGCGGAGCGAGGACGGCGGCGAGGCGGCGCGGTACCAGCTGACCAGCGGATTCCTCGGGCTGTCGGGGAGCATGTCGCCGCTCCCGGCGTACCTGGCCGAGGAGGTGGTGCACGAGGACGACGAGGAGCCGCTCCGCCGCGAGTTCCTCGACCTGTTCCACCACCGGCTGCTCTCGCTCTTCTTCCGCGCGGTGGTGCGCTACCAGCTCTCCACCGAGCACACGAGGAGCCTGGACGACGCCTGGAGCGCGCGCGCCCTGGCGCTGCTCGGGGTGGACATGGGGCCCGAGCGCTGGGGCGGCCCGCTCTCCCGCGGAGACCTGCTCCGCCTCGCGCCGCTCCTGGTGCGGAGGAGCCGCGGCCCTCGCGAGCTGGAGGCCGCGCTGCGGACCGTGCTCGGCCCGCGCCTGGGCGAGGCGACGGTCCGGGTGGAGGAGTGCACCGGGCGGTGGACGGAGGTGGACCCGGAGAACTGGACCCGGCTGGGCACTCGCTGCACCGTGCTCGGGCAGGACCTCCTCGTCGGGCACAAGGTCTACGACCGCGCGGGCAGCTTCACGGTGGCCATCGGCCCCACCACCTGGGCGGTGCTGGAGCAGTTCCGGGCGAACGGCGAGCTGCTCGCGCTCACCCGCGACGTGGTGGCCTGGCTGGTCCGCGATCCGCTGGACTGGCTCGTCGCCATCACGCTTCTTCCCCGAGAGACGCCCGGTCTGCAGCTCTCGGCGCAGGGAACATCTCGCCTCGGCCGGAGCAGCTGGCTCCGCTCCCGGAGCGAGCAGACCGTGCTGGTCGTCGACCCGCTCCACCCGGAGCGGACCCTCGCGGCCTAGGAGACATCGAGCCATGCTGGTCGAGCCCAGAGCCCTCGTCCGCCGCCTCACCCCCACCGCCACCCGCCTGCTCGAGGCCAGCGTCGGACGCGCCTCCAACTCCCGCGCGTACGAGATCGTGGTCGAGCACCTGCTCTCGACCATGCTCGAGGACGAGAAGGGAGACGCCGCGCGCCTCCTCCACGAGCACGAGGTGGACCGGAACCGGCTCCTCGCCCACGTGGAGCGGGTCCTCAACGGGCTCCGCACCGGAAACGCCGGGCGGCCGGTCTTCTCCGAGAGCCTCTTCCAGTGGATCGAGGACGCCTGGGTGGTGGCCTCGGTGGACTGGGGCGCGGTGCGGCTCAGGTCCGGATTCCTGCTCGCGCAGCTGGTGCTCCGGCCGGGGAAGTACACCTCGGAGACCTACCCCGAGCTGGAAAGCATCTCGAAGGAGGAGCTGCGGAGCTCGCTGGAGGACGCGCTCGCGCCCGGGGTGGAGACCGAGGAGTCGACGCCCGCCGCGGGAAGCAGCGGCTCCGGGGCCAGCCCAGGAGCACCGGGCAAGCCGGGCGGGGCGCCTGAGGCGCTGCAGAAGTTCGCCACCAACTTCACCCAGCGGGCGCGCGACGGGCACATCGACCCGATCTTCGGCCGGCACCGCGAGGTGCGGCAGGTCATCGACATCCTCGCCCGCCGGCGGAAGAACAACCCCATCCTGGTCGGCGAGCCGGGCGTGGGAAAGACCGCCCTGGTGGAGGGGCTCGCCCGGGCCATCGCCGCGGGGGACGTGCCCGACTCGCTGAAGACGGTCGAGCTGTACGGGCTGGACCTCGGTGCGCTCCAGGCCGGAGCCGGCGTCAAAGGGGAGTTCGAGAACCGGCTGAAGTCGGTCATCGACGCGGTCAAGGCCTCGCCGGTGCCCATCATC
>CAZDSB010000060.1:0-29391 GCA_964507515.1 uncultured Myxococcaceae bacterium | reverse complement strand
GCGGTCAGCGCACGGTCAATGTTCAGCCCCGGCGGCCAGTTCCGGGGTCGGTGCGTTGAACACCCACGATCCCACAGTTACGATTGTGCAGTATCAATGATTCGCCTCAACGACATCCTGACCCAGGTCAAGAGCTACCATCCCGACCCGGATCTGGACGTCATCAAGAAGGCCTACGTCTACTCGGCCAAGGTCCACCAGGGCCAGCTCCGCCACTCGGGCGAGCCCTACCTCGTCCATCCGCTGGAGGTCGCCGGAATCCTCGCGGAGCTGAAGCTGGACGAGGCCAGCATCGTCACCGGCCTGCTCCACGACACCATCGAGGACACGCTCGCCACCCCGGAGGAGCTGAGCGAGCTCTTCGGCCCCGAGGTGACGCAGCTGGTGGACGGGGTGACCAAGCTCTCCAAGTTCCAGGCGAGCGCCACGCTCAGCCAGGAGGAGAAGCAGGCCGAGAACTTCCGGAAGATGATCATCGCGATGGCGCAGGACATCCGCGTCATCCTGGTGAAGCTCGCCGATCGCACCCACAACATGCGGACCCTGGAGTTCATGCGCGAGGACAAGCGCCAGCGCATCGCCCAGGAGACGCTCGACATCTACGCGCCGCTCGCGAACCGGCTGGGCATCAGCTGGGTCAAGACCGAGCTCGAGGACCTGAGCTTTCGCTGGCTGAAGCCCGGCGACTACGCGGATCTGGCCGAGCGGGTCGGGAAGCGCAAGAAGGAGCGCGAGCAGTACATCGAGGACGTGGTGAGCCTCATCGAGCGGAAGCTCGCCGAGCGCGACCTGCACGCCAAGGTGTCGGGCCGCTTCAAGCACCTGTACAGCATCTGGAAGAAGATGCGCTCCAACGGCATCGACTTCGAGCAGGTGCACGACATGATCGCCTTCCGGCTGATCATGCCCACCGTGCCCAGCTGCTACGAGGCGCTGGGGCTCATCCACCAGCTGTGGAAGCCGGTGCCGGGACGGTTCAAGGACTTCATCGCCATCCCCAAGCCGAACATGTACCAGTCGCTCCACACCACGGTCATCGGACCGCTGGGCGAGCGGGTGGAGGTGCAGATCCGCACCGAGGAGATGCACCGCATCGCCGAGGAGGGCATCGCTGCTCACTGGGCCTACAAGGAAGGCAAGGCGCTGGTCAGCCGGGACGACGAGAAGTTCGCCTGGCTGCGGCAGCTGATGGAGTGGCAGCAGGACCTCAAGGACCCAAAGGAGTTCCTGGAGACGGTGAAGGTGGACCTCTTCACCGACGAGGTCTTCGTCTTCACCCCCAAGGGGGACGTGAAGAGCCTGCCCCGCGGCGCCACGCCGGTGGACTTCGCCTACGCGATCCACTCCGACGTCGGCGGCCGGTGCGTCGGCGCGAAGGTGAGCGGGAAGATCGTCCCCCTCCGCTACAAGCTGAAGAACGGGGACACGGTCGAGGTGCTCACCAGCACTGGCGCCCACCCGAGCAAGGACTGGCTGACGTTCGTCAAGACCAGCCGGGCGCAGCAGCGCATCCGCAGCTTCATCAAGCAGCAGCAGCGAGAGAAGAGTCAGCAGCTGGGCCGCGAGCTCCTGGACAAGGAGTTCCGCCGCGTCGGGCTCAACCTCAACAAGCTGCTGAAGGCCGGAGACCTCAAGTCGATCGCCGCCGAGCTCGGCTACCGCATCGAGGACGATCTGATGGTCGCGGTGGGCTACGGCAAGGTCGTCCCCAACCAGCTCCTGGCCCGGCTGCTGCCGCCGGAGAAGCTCGCCGAGACCGAGAAGGAGAAGGCGAAGGCCGAGCCGGTCAACGGGGCGCCGGCGGGGGAGAGCGGCTCGGGGAACAGCGTGAGCAACGGCCTGGGTCGGGTGACGGAGCTGGCCAGGAAGCTGGTCGGCCGCCGGAGCCGGACCGGGGTCCTCATCGGCGGGGTGGACGACGTGCTCGTGCGCTTCGGCCGCTGCTGCAACCCCGTGCCCGGAGATCCGATCGTGGGGTTCATCACCCGCAACCAGGGGGTGACGGTACACACGGTGGGCTGCGAGCGCGCGCTGGCGACCGACCCCGAGCGCCGGGTCGACGTGGCCTGGGACGTGCGCGGGGACTACAAGCGCGCCGTGACCCTGAGGGTCCTGACCGCCGACCGGCCCGGGTTGCTCGCGGACATGTCGAACATCTTCAGCAAGAAGGGCGTGAACATCAGCCAGGCGAACTGCCGGGTGACGGGGGACGACCGCGCGGTGAACACCTTCGAGGTCACCATCTCCGACCTCAAGCAGCTCACCGACGTGATGAAGACAATCGAGAACCTGAACGGGGTCTACTCGGTCGAGCGCGTCTGAGCGCGCGCGGACGTCAGGCCGCGGCGGTGACCTCGGCGCTCGACGAGAGCTCGGGATGCCGCGCCGCGAGCTCGGCCCGGATGTCTGCAGGGAGGGCGACGAACGCCATCCGCGCGGCAGCGATGCGCTGCCGGTCCTGACCGTGCGGCTTGCGCGAGATCTCCAGCTCGCGCTCCACGTAGACGTGGATCATCGCCGGACGACCGGTGAGCATCATCACCTCCGCCAGGCCCAGGTGCGGGTCGCCGGGAGCGGCGCCGCTCCAGTGCTCGGGGACGGCGCGGCGCACGTCGGCAGGGCGGACGGCGCCGAGCGCGAAGGCACGGCCCAGCGCCTCGCCGAGGAGGCGACGCTCGGCGGGCAGGAGCCGGCCGACTGCGTTCAGGAGCGTCCCCGCGAGGGGACCGAAGGAGAACATCAGCTCGAAGAACCGCGAGCGGGTGAGCTCGTGGGTGTGCTCCTCGAGCCAGCGGACGATCTCGCGGGCGTCGTGCGTGCGCAGGGCGTCCTTCAGGACCTGGCGGGCCCGGGAGATGTCGAGGCGAGGATCTCGGGTGTGCGTGACCGGCGGAAGCATGCGGGTAGGACCTGTGCTTGCAACCGGCCGGCCCGGCAGCGCGTCGCACCGACCCCGAGGGGGAACGGCGGGTTGCGAGGCTGCGCTGCCGGTGGGCCCCGGGTCAGTTCCGGGAAGCGGGGCGTCCGCCACCCGGGCGAACCCCACACGTGGGAGGGACGCTCCTCGGAGCAGTCAGTTGGAGTCGCTGCGAGCTCGGCCGGAGTTGCCGGGGCGCGGCGCCCGGAGTAGCAGGCGGGGCCATGCACCGCTCCGTCATTGAGTCCCTGCAGGCTCCGAAGGCCATCGGCCCTTACTCGCAGGCGATCGCGGTGCCGGCCTCGAGGATGGTGTTTCTCTCCGGCCAGATCCCGCTCGATCCAGCGACCGGCGAGCTGGTTCCCGGTGACGTGAGCGCGCAGACCGCGCAGGTGATGAAGAACCTCGGCGCGGTCCTCACCGCCGCCGGCGTATCCTTCGACCACGTCGTCCGCTGCACCATCTACCTCGTCGACCTCGGTGACTTCACCGTGGTCAACAAGGTCTACGGCCAGGCGTTCCGGACCGCTCCGCCCGCGCGAGCGACGGTCCAGGTCGCCGGGCTGCCCAAGGGCGCACGGGTCGAGATCGACGCGATCGCCGTCGGGTGACGGAGGGCTCGCCGGTGCCGCTCCGGGCCGTCTTCTTCGACGTCGGAGAGACGCTCGTCGACGAGACCCGGATGTGGGGTGCCTGGGCGGACGCGCTCGAGGTGCCCCGCCTCACGTTCTTCGGGCTGCTCGGCGCGACGATCGCGAGGGACGAGCATCACCGGCGGGTGTTCGACCACTTCGGAGCGAACCGCCTCGCGCGGGCCCGGGATCGGATGCGCTCGGTCGAGCCGCTGGTGCCGGGGGACCTGTACCCGGACGTGGTTCCGTGTCTGCAGGCGCTGCGTTCCCGCGGGCTGTTCCTGGGTGCCGCGGGAAACCAGCCGTCGGAGCTCGAGATGGCCCTCGTCTGCGCAGGGATTCCACTGGACCTCGTCGGCTCGAGCGAGCGGTGGGGCGTGGAGAAGCCGTCGCCGGAGTTCTTCGCGCGACTGGTCGCGGAGGCCGGGTGCTCTGCCGGCGAGGCACTCTACGCCGGCGACCGGCTGGACAACGACGTGCTGCCGGCGCTGCGCTCCGGGCTGAGGGCAGTCCTCGTCCGACGGGGGCCGTGGGGCATGCTTCACGCGGGGCGCCCCGAGGCTGGCGGGGCCGACGCGGTCATCGACGGGCTGATGGAGCTTCCGGAGCTGGTGGACCGGCTCCGGTGATCAGTTTCGCGCGCCGGAGGGACCGGCCGAATCCGCCACCAGCCGGCCATAGAGGTCGGCCGGCTTCACTCCGGAGGACAGGAGCTTGTCCGCCCGGGCGATCTCCCTGTCGATCTCCGTCTTCAGAGCGTCGAAGCTCTGCCATCCGCCCACGCGCTCGCGGCCGTTGACGAAGAAGGTGGGCGTCGCGGAGACACCAACGCTCTGCGCGGCCTGGGCGTCGGCCTGCACGCGGGACTCGGTCGCCGCGTTGTCGAGGGCCGCGCGGAACTTCGCGACGTCCATCCCGAACGACGCGGCCGCCTGCTCCAGCGAGGCCCGGTCGAGCTCGCGCTGGTGGGCGTACATCCAGTCGTGCATCTGCCAGAACTTGCCCTGCGCCTGCGCGGCCACGCCCGCCCTGGCGGCCATGGGCGCGTCGGGGTGCATGGGCAGCGGGAAGTGGCGGAACACGAAGCGGACGTCCTTCGGGTACGCCTTGCGAATCTGGTCGACGATGGGCGCGGCCCTTGCGCAGTACGGGCACTGGAAGTCGCTCCACTCGATGATGGTGACCTTCGCCATCGCGGGGCCGAAGGACGGCGAATCGGCGGGGGCGTCGACCTTCTTGACCACCGGCGGGGGAATGGCCGAGGCGACCGACTTCTCCTGGATCTTCCCGTACACCTGCGCCGCCGGGACGCCGCCGCGCACCATGGCCTCGGCCTTGGCCAGCTCCTCGTCGATGAGGCTGCTGAACGCGTCGAGCGGGGCCGCGCCACCGGGGAGCCGCCGGCCGTTCACGAAGAACGCGGGGGTGCCGCTGACGTTGACGTTCGTGGCGAGGTCCATGTCCCGCTGGATGAGGGCGGCGACCTTCGGATCGGCCTGGTCACGCTTCCAGCGGTCGACGTCGAGGCCGATCTCCTTCGCGTAGCGCTCGAGGGTGTCGGGGTCGAGCTGGGGGCTCGCGAACAGCCGGTCGTGCATCTCCCAGTACCGCCCCTGCAGGCCGGCGGCGACGGCGGCCTTCGCGGCCCCCATGGCCATCGGGTGCATGGAGGTCAGCGGGTACTGCTTCATCACCAGGCGGATCTTGCCCGCATACTTCTTCTCCACCTGCGACACGGTGGAGTGGGCCTGGCGGCAGTAGGGGCACTGGTAGTCGCTGAACTCCACCATCGTCACCAGCGCGTCGGCAGGGCCTCGCGCTGGTGAGTCGTCCACCGGGAGCCGGTACACGGTCGCGTCCGGCGGCGGCCGCTGGCGGGTCGGCGGGGTGCCGGGCCGCTGGGCGGTGGTGGGGGAGGAGGGAGCGGTGGTCCGAGTCGCCTGGCCGATGAAGAATCCCAGGACGAGCCCGGCGATCAGGGTGAGAATCGCGCTGACTTTCATGGTGGGTCGACCGCCTTGCTGACGAGGGCCGAGGCGGGCGTGGTAGGGATACTCCGGCATGGCCCGGGTCGTCCAGCTTCGGGTCGGGGCGTTGCCCTGCCCGCTCCCCATCGTGCGGCTCGCCGAGTGCGCGCGCGGGCTGGACGCGGGGGATCTGGTCGATCTGACCGGCTCGGACCCGGCGATCGGCCCCGACGTGGACGCCTGGTGCACGCGGTTTGGCCACCGGGTGCTGTCTGCGGACCGGGGGCCAGGTGGGTGGAGCATCCGGGTCCAGCTCACCTCTCGCGGACGGGATTGGGTTCCCGCGACCCCGGGGGGCAGGGAGTCCAACACCGCGGGATGACGGCGGGGGCGGCCTGGCACCGGGCTTGAAGTGACCCCTGGGCATGAGACTTCGCAACTCAGCCGTCCCGGGTCACGATCCGGTGTCTGGCTCCAACGTCGCCTCCGAGGCCGAGGCCGCCGAGGCCCTCACGCGGTCGATCGAGCTGCTCAACGAGCACGTTCACACCCTGAGCGAGCGCGCCGCCCGGCTGCAAGAGGCCGGCGTTCCCGAGGCCGAGTGGCTCCTGGCGCGGTTCCAGATGCACCGGCTCGCCTGTCCGAACCTGTCGGGCCGCGCGGCCCGGATGCTGATCCAGGCCACCTTCGCGGCGCTCGAGGAGCACCGGGCAGGGCTGACCCGCGACGCCGGCGAGCTCGAGCGGGTGGAGGCAGTCGCCGAGGCGGCCCGCGCGGAGCAGGCCCGGCAGGCCGAGGCTGCGCGCAAGGAGGCGGAGAAGGCCCGGGCGCGTCACGAGGCCGAGGCTGCCTCCCGCCGTGCGGCTCCTCCTGCCGCCACCACGCAGCCCCCTGCCGGCGCCCCCAAGCAGCCCCCTGCCGGCCCCACTCGCTCCCGGTCGATGGCGCTGGGGAAGATGTCCGCCCCGGGTGCGGCGCCCTCCGGCCGCAGCACCGCGCGAATCCCGATGCAAACGCAGGTGGACATGTCGAGCGACTCGAACGTGTTCACCGGGTTCAGCACCAACCTGAGCGAGGGCGGCGTCTTCGTCGCCACGGTGAGCCTCTTGCCGGTGGGCACGCCGGTGGACCTGACCTTCACCCTGCCGGGCAACACCCGCATCACGGTGAAGGGCGAGGTGCGCTGGACCCGCGAGATCGACGACCGCGTTCCGGACGTGTTCCCGGGCGTGGGCGTGCGGTTCGTCGAGCTCGGGGTCGACGCGGCCAATGCGCTGCATCGCTTCGTCGCCGAGCGCGAGCCGCTGTTCTACCCAGACTGAGAACGGTCCCGGCTCGGCCTCGAGGGAACGCGGAAGGTCGCGGGTGCGCTCGGTGTCTTCCCGGGACGGGTCTTTCGGGATCGGCTCGGATCGCTCGCCCCGCCGCCAGGCCTCTGGGGCCGGCTCAGGCTCCCGCCGTCACGTCGAGCACGCGCTGCTCGAGCGAGCTCCCCTGGGTGAGGCCGCTGATCCGCACCCCGCGGGCGAGCAGCGCCCCCAGCACCGCGGCGATGACGTCGTCGGCCGGCGGTGCATCCGGTGCCAGCCCCACCGCCAGGCGGCCCGATGGCGAGAGCTCCACCCGGGCGACGCCCGGAAGAGCGCGCAGCTCCGGGAGCGGGACGTCTCCCCGGCTGACCTGAACCGAGAACTCGGCTCCGCGGCGGGTCACCTCCGCCAGGGTCCCGTCCTGGACCACCTTTCCGCGGTCCAGCACCGTCACCGCGTCGCAGAGGCGCTCCAGCTCCGCGAGGTTGTGACTGCTGATGATGACCGTCCGCTGCCCCCGGAGGCCGGCGATCAGCGCCCGCACCTCCGCGGCCGCGCGCGGATCCAGACCAGCGGTGGGCTCGTCCAGCAGGAGCAGCGCGGGCTCCCCGAGCAGCGCCTGGGCGAGCGCCACGCGCTTGGCGACTCCGTGCGACAGCGCTCGGGGGGAGGCATCCCAGGCGTCCGCCAGCTGTACCCGCTCCAGCGCCACGCGGGCGGCCGCCCCGGGTCGCGCCTCGCCCGAGAGTCGCGCCCAGGTGGTGAGCAACGTGCCCACGTCGAGGTAGGCCGGGAGCTCGGCGTCCTGTGGCAGTACGCCGATGCGCGGACGTTGCGGTCCCCGGTCGTGGGGCTCCCTCCCGAGCACGCGTACGATGCCGGTGCCGGCGCGCAGGAACCCGGCCGCGAGCGCGAAGGTCGTGGTCTTCCCGGCGCCGTTCGGCCCCACCAGCCCGTGACAGCTCCCCGGGCGCACCTGGAAGCTCACCCGGTCGAGCGCCACCGTGCTTCCGTAGCGCCTCGTCACTCCCTCGAAGCTGAGCGCGGCGTCCACGGTCACAGGTCCCGGGCCCGGAAGACCGCCCACGCCGCGGCGAGGAAGACGGCGCCGAAGGCCCCGTACGCCGCCGCCGAGGTGAGGAGCGCCGACGACGAGCCGAGCAGACCCGAGGCGTAGGCCGACGGCGACAGCCAGCGGAGCGTCTCGGTCCACGACGCTGCGCCGCCCGTCCGGTGCTCGAACGCCGCCTTCCCCCCGATGACGTCGAGGAGCCAGAAGCCGAACAGCGCCGCGACATTCAGAAGGAGGCTGCTCCCCGGACCGGAGGTCAACGCCGAGGAGAGCGCCGTCAGCGTGAGATAGCCGAACGCGAAGGCGAGCCCGCCCACCCAGAACCGTCCCGCCGCCGCTGCGTACCCGACGGGATCGAGCCCCGGCCGGAGCCCCGCGCCGGCGACGAAGAGGCCGACCAGCACCAGCGCGAGCAGAGCTCCCATGACCAGCGCCTGGGCCAGGAACTTTCCGACCAGGATGCTTCCCCGCCGCGATCGCACCGCGAGGTAGCGGACGCTGCCGGTGGCGACCTCCCCGCTCAGCTGGTCGTACCCGAGCAGCGCGATGAAGAGCGGGAGGAAGAAGAGCGTGGCGCGGAACACGAGCGGCACCAGGAGCGGAAGCTCCGAGAGGTGCTGCAGCGCCGCGCCGTCCTCGCCCACCAGGAACCCCAGGATGCCCGCGGAGGCCTGTGCGGCCATCTCCGGCCCCTGGTTGTCCAGGCTCCGGGTGAGGAGTCCCACCACCAGGCCGACGAGCGCGGTGCAGGTACCGAAGAGGAGGAGGAGCACCAGCACCCGCGCGTTCCGGAGGGTCCGCAGCAGCTCGGTCCGGGTCACCGTCAGCGTCTCGAGGATGGGGCTCAACGTGGGCTCAGGGCCTACCAGAGGAGACCGGCCGAAGTCTTCACCGGGTCGGAGATCCCGTCGTACCATGGCGGGACATGCGCGCTGCGCTCCCCCTCGCGTTCCTCGCCGTGCTGCTCACCGGCTTCACCCCCGAGGACGAGGCGCTCGATCCCACGATGCTCCCCGGTGCCGTCGGCGTCCCGCAGGCGGAGGACCTCATTCCCGAGGTCGCCGTGCCCACGGGAGCGGCGGCGCCCAGCGTGCCCAGCCGGGTGAAGACGCCGCCGCTTGCATCGGTACGCCCGCTCAGTCCCGCCGAGGATCTCCTGGCCCGTGCGCACCGCGACGGCGCCCACTACGTGGTGAGCGGCCCCGAGGGCGAGGCGGCGCTCACGCTCATCCCCTCGGTGCAGGAGAGCCTCCGCCGGACACTCAGCGACTACCAGACGCCGTGGGCTGCGGTCGTGGTCCTCGAGCCGTCCACCGGACGCGTGCTGGCGATGGTGGAGCACAGCGAGGCCGCTCCCGGGCTGCGCGGGCTCCCGGTCAAGGCCGTCTTCCCCGCGGCGAGCGTCTTCAAGCTGGTGACCGCGAGCGCCCTGCTCGACGAGGGCGTCAGCCCCGACGACGAGTCCTGCTACCACGGCGGAAAGCGGCGGGTGAGCGAGTCGCTCCTAGCTGATTCGAGCCGCGATCGCGAGTGCGTGAGCCTCTCCGAGGCGCTGGGCCGGAGCGCCAACGTGGTCTTCGCCAAGCTGACCCACCGCTACCTCGACGCGGACAAGCTCCGCGCCGCCGCCGAGCTCTTTCGCTTCAACCGTCCCATTCCCTTCGCAATCCCCACCGAGCCTTCGTTGGCCGCCGTGCCCGACGAGCCGCTGGAGCTCGCGCGCACCGGTGCCGGCTTCGGGGACGTCTTCCTCTCGCCACTGCACGGGGCGCTGATCGCCTCGGTCGCCGCGAACGGCGGGCTGTGGCGTGCGCCCATCCTGTACGAGCGCGATCTCGCGACCGCGCCCGATCCGGAGCGGGTGCTGAGCGAGGAGCGGGCCGCCGCGCTCACCTCGATGATGGAGGAGACCGTGACCCACGGCACGGCGCGGCGCTTCTTCCGCCTGCGCGAGCTGCGGGGGGCCGTCGGAAAGACCGGCTCGCTGGCGGACCGGAATCCGTTCCGCGACTACTCGTGGTTCGTGGGATTCGCGCCGCGGGAGGCGCCCCGGGTCGCGGTGGCGGCGGTCGTGGTGAACGAGCCGCGGTGGCGGATCCGCGCTCCGTGGCTCGCCCGCGAGGCGATGCGGCTGGGGCTGGAGGCGATGGGCGGCTCGGGCCGCCTCGCCTCGGTCAGCGAAGCTCGATCAGCCCCTGCTCGACGAAGCCCTTGAAGCAGCGAAGCGCGTCGAGCTCGTGGATCGGCGAGACCTGGACGATCGCCTCCACCGTCCGCTGGCCGTCGATGCGCGACAAGAGGTAGCGCTCGGGGGCGCTGAGCGGCATCTGCCGTACCAGGCCGGTGGACACCTTGAGCCGGGGCACCTTCCCGCCGTGCACCAGCTCGACCTTGAGCTGGTCTGCCAGCGCGGCCTCGGCCTGGCGGAGGAAGTTCGCGGTCTGGGCAGAGGGCGACATCTCGTACGCGCGGCGGGCGAGGGCGGCGGCATCGGCCACGTTGCCCGACGCATAGAAGGCCTCGGCGGCGCGGAGGATCTCCTCCGGCCCCTGCTCGCTGCCCAGGACCTCCGGCACCTCGGTGGGCACGGTGGGGGACTCGTTCGGGGTGACCGAGATGGCGCCCAGGCGGTGCAGGGCGAACAGCCGCTGGTAGAGGAAGAAGTCGGTGGAGTGGAGCCCGAGCACCAGGTCGTCGATGGTGGCCCCCTCGTCGATCAGCGCGTACAGCCGATCGTCCAGGCTGCCCGGTTCGGGCTGGGCGGCCAGCTGCTCGCGGTCGAGCCGGAGGCGCACCCGTCCCGTCGGAAACACCTCGCGGATGGCACGCCAGGCGGTCTGGCGGAGATCGGCCTCGCGGTGAACGTCGAGCAGGCTGACGCTGACGTCCAGCCCCGGCACGGTGGGAGGCGCGTCGCCGGGAGTGAAGGTGAAGCGGCCGTCGGTCCAGTCGAAGCACCCGAGAAGGGCCTCGCGGAACTTGAGCGACAGCGCGTTGCGGACCGCGTCCTCGGGGACCTTTCCCGAGTCGACGAGGATCTTCCCCAGGGCCACCTTGGTCGTCAGCTGCTGCTGGAAGGCCTCGGTGTACTCGTCCTCGGTGATCATCCCCATGTTCATCAGGAACTGGGCGAGATACTCGCGGGGCGCGTTGCTGCCGGCCTGGATGACCGCGCCGTCGCTGATGACGACGTTGTGGCGCTCGTCCGGGCCCTCCACCAGCAGCGTGCCGGTTGCCTTCCGGTTGCCCAGATAGGCCACCAGATCCCGGAGGGGCATCGTCGCTAGGTCGCCCAGAAGGCCGCGCATGAGCGCTAGTGTCACAGGCGTGACGGTTCGGATCTACACGAAACCCCGCTGCTCCCTGTGCGCACAGGCGCAACGGGTGCTCGAGGAAATCCGGACCCGGGTCGATTTCGTCCTGGAGGTGGTGGACATCCGGGACCGCGCCGACACCTGGGAGCGCTACCGACACGCGGTGCCGGTGGTCACCGTCAATGGCGAGGAGATCGCCAGGCTGCGGGTGGACCCGGTGGCGCTCGAGTCACGGCTCCGTGGCACGAGCGTTGCGTAGGACACCCCCAGCGCCCCATGGAGGGGAGCCGGAGCCTGAACTTCTGACGGATGCCAGCCGAGGCGTCCCTGGAAAAACGACCGTGCCGCAGCGCGACCCACACACGCCCAGGGTGTTGGTGGTGGACGAATCCGAGGCGTCCCGAACCCAGGTGGGCGAGGCGCTCCGGGAGGCGGGATTCCAGACACTCGCGATGGGAGGCGCCGAGGCAGCGCTGCCCCTCTGGTCGCTGTTCCGGCCGCAGGTCGTCCTGATGACGACGCACGCTCCTGGTTTCTCGTCGGTGGCGGTCGCCCGGCGGCTCCAGAGGCTGTCGAAGGACGCGGTACCGTTCATTTACCTGCTGGACGCGCCGGACCCCGAGCTGCGGCTGCACGTGCTGGAGCGAGGCCACGGCGTGGACGCGCTCTGCAAGCCGCTCGACCTCCGGGAGCTCGTCGCGCGGGTGCGCGGGCTTCTCCGCTTCCGGGAGGGAGTGCGCCGCACCGCGCGACCCGGAGACGACGAGCTCGCTCCGCTCCGCGACCGGTTGACCGAGAACTGGTCGCGGCGAGCGATGACCGCCTTCGTGCAGCAGGAGCTGCTCCGCTGCGAGCGTCACGGCGGCGGCTTCGGCGTGCTGGGAATCGAGCTGCAGGGGTTCCGTCACCTGCGGCGCACGTTCGGCCGCGGGATGGCGGACCGGCTGGTTCTCTACGCGAGCGCGGTGCTGCTCCAGTCCTGCCGCGAGGCGGACGTCGTGGCCCGCGTGGCCGACGACCGGTTCGCGGTGCTCCTGCCCTCCACGCCCCAGGAAGGTCTGCCCTGGCTGCGCTCGCGGCTGGCGGACCGGTTCGAGCGGGCGCGCTTCCAGGTGGACGGGCGTGTCGTCCGGACTGCGGTGTCGATCGGGTGCGCCGCGTTCCCCGACGTGCAGGGCAACGCGCGCCGGCTCCTCACGGCCGCCTTCAGCGCCGTGCCTCAGCCCGAGGTGGTGCCCACGCCGGTCCTCAGCTGAGCGACGGTCAGCGGGCCCGGCGCCGCGGGGCGGTCCGGCGCGCCGGGGATCGCTTCGACCCGGGTGCGCGGGTCGCGCCTCGCTGCCGGGAGAGGGCGAGCACCCGCGCGTACTGCGCGGGCGTGACCGCGGCGACGCTCAGCCGGCCACGGGTCACGAGGGGAAAGTCCTTCAGGGATGCATCGGCGCGGATGCGGTCCAGCGTGACCGGCGTGGCGAGGGGCTCGACCGGCTCGACCTCGACCGAAGCCCAGTCCTCCCCCGGTGCGGTCGGATCGGCGTGGGCCGCGCGGGAGACGCGGGCGATGCCCACCACCGCCTTCTCCTCCGTCGAGTGGTAGTACAAGCAGAGGTCACCCTCGGCCATCGCGCGCAGATTGTTCCGCGCCTCGAAGTTGCGGACGCCGGTCCACTCGGTCCGGCCGTCCGCCTGCAGACGGGCGAAGGCGTAGGCGGAAGGTTCGCTCTTGATGAGCCAGTGGGAAGCCACGGGAGCGCGCGAGCATAGCTCCCGTGGCCATTCGCCGCGCGAGGACTAGCGGCCGCTGCTGCCGCTGGGCGTCGTTGCGGCGGGGGGAGGAGCGGCGCTCGGCGTCGTCGTCCCGGGGTTCGGCGGGCTGACCGTGGTGCTGTCGGTGGCGCGCGTCCCGGTCGTCGCACCGGTCGCACCGCCGCCCACGGACTGCGGCATCGTGTCCTGGCGGCCCGTCGTCGCGGTGTTCCCCTGCATCCCGCTCCCGCCGGTGGCGGTGTTGCCCTCCAGGTCGTTCAGGAGGCTCTTCGCGTGGTCGCGATGGGCCTTCACCTTGTCGCGCGCGTCGGAGACGAGGTCATGGACCTTGGCGTTCGACTCGAGCGAGGGAAGCGCGGCATCGAGATCCGAGAGGACCTTGTCGTGGCCCTTGAGCATCGCCTTCGCGTAGTCCCGATCGAATGTCGCACCGGTGGCCGAGCTCAGCTTGTGCTCGGCCTCCTTGGCCATGTGCTTCATCTCCGCGTGCTTGCTGGCCGGGATCTGGCTCGCGGAGAGTGTCAGCTTGCCGTTGCCCTCGTCCTTGACGAAGTCGGTCAGCTTCTTGTCGAGCGCGGTGTGGTCGTCGACCATGTCCTTCGCGTAGTCCTTGACCTTGTCGCTCTGGGCCTTGGTCTGGGCGGTCTTGCCCATCTTGATCTCATCCAGGTTCACCTGGTGAATCATCGAGAGAACGGCGGAAGGGCTCATCTTCACCGTGCTCTTGGCTGACTCGTGCATCGTCTCGTGGGTGCTGGACGGCGTGCTCGCGCTCGTGGTCGAGCTGGGGCTGGCGCGGGTGGGGTCGTACTTCGACGTGGTGCTCGTGTTGGGGCTGCTGGTCTGGGCGAATGCGGCGGCGCTGGCGAACATCGCCGTCAGGGCGAGCCGGTGCGTGAGTGTCATGAGCTCATTCCTCCTTCAGAGAGTTGAACTGGCTCAATGTGCTGACCACCCTCGCCGCGCGGAACCCGTCACACCCGTGAATTGAACGTGTGGCGGGTGACGGCACGGGTGGCGTCCCGCCGACCGTTCATGCGTCCGGGTCGCCGTCGGCAACCCTAGCGGGTCGCGAGCCAGATTCGGAGCATCTCGGCGACGCTCCAGGCCTGCGCGAAGCACCCGCGAGGATGGAATGGCGGGGTGGCGTCATAGATCTCGCCGATCTGTCCGAGACACGCCTCGTTCAGGCTGGCCTGGAGTCCGAGCACCATGTCGCGGGCGAGCACCCTGTCCGGTCGCAGCTTCAGCCAGGCGTCGACGTAGTGGCCCAGGAGCCACGGCCAGACCGTCCCCTGGTGGTACGCGGCATCGCGCGCGCGGAGGTCGCCGTCGTAGGTCGGCTTGAAGTCCGCGTCGCGCGGGGAGAGCGTGCGAAGTCCCACCGGCGTGTAGAGCAGCTCCTGCACGACGCGCAGCACTGGCTCCCACCGGCTCCGGTCCAGCACCGGATGGGTGAGGCTGATGGCAAAGACCTGGTTGGGGCGGATCTTCGGGTCGTCGCCCGCCGCGCCGTCCACCACGTCGAGCAGGCAACCGGTCTCGGGATTCCAGAATCGCTGGTTGAACGATGTGCGCGCGCGCTCCGCGGCGGCGAGGTAGGGCGCCGGGTCCTGGTCCAGCTCGCGCGCCCAGTCCGACATGAGCAAGAGGGAGTTGAACCAGAGGGCGTTGATCTCGACGGCCTTTCCCCGCCGGGGCGTCACGACCCAGCCGTCGACCTTGGCATCCATCCAGGTGAGCTGGAAGCCCTCGGCGCCCTGGCAGAGCAGTCCGTCCGCAGGGTCGACGTGGATGTGGAACAGCGTTCCGGCGAGGTGGTGGTGGACGATGTCCACCAGCGCGGGCCACAGCTCGCGGAGCAGGCCCGCGTCGGCCGTGTGCTCGAGGTAGCGCTGGAGCGCATGGAAGAACCAGAGGGTCGCGTCGGCGGTGTGGTAGACGCCCGCGTCCTTGCCCTCGGGGAAGTAGTTGGGGACGAGGCCGTCCTTCACGTAGTGGCGGAACGTCCGAAGGATGGCGGCTGCCTCGCGCGCCCGGGCGGTGCACAGGGTGAGGCCCTCCAGCGAGATCATCGTGTCCCGGCCCCAGTCGGTGAACCACGGGTAGCCAGCGACGACGCTCCGGGCGTCCTGCCCGGTTGCACGGGCCCAGGCCTCGTCGGCGGGCCGGTTCGCGGGCACGATGATGAACTGATCAGCGGCGAGGACGAGGCGGGCCGCGGTCCCCTCGCGCGCCGCCTCCCCGACGCGATCGAGCAACCGGCGCTCCCGCTGGCGCTCCATGAGGATCACCTGCGCGGGGTCGCGCTCCAGCCGGTGCCAGTCCTCGATGGTGGCCGCGAGCGCCACCGTGGCTCCGGGCTCCAGCGTGCAGGTGAAGTACCCCGGGCTCGCCAGCTCCTCGACGTGGTGGTAGCCGCGCGCGCGATCCACGCGGTGGACCAGCGGGCGGCTCCGGGCGGGAAGACCAACGAAGGCCCGCTCGCAGTCGCCGTGCATCCACATCCGGAGCGGAAGGGCGCCCGGCGAGGCCTGCAGCGTGACGCGGAGATCGAGCAGCTGGACGGGAACGGACGGTGGCGCCGCGCCGTCGGGGGCCGTCTCGTGGGGCCGGAAGGTGGGGTAGGGGCGGAGATGGAGGCGCAGCGCCGGGCCACCGAGGTGCCGGTAGACGGCGAAGACGGTGTTCTCGCCGTGCACCAGGACGAGGGTGCGGCGGAGGTACGCCTCGCCGAGCGCATACTCCCAGCTCGGAAGCAGGCCCTCGAGACGGAAGTCGCGCAACAGCGCGAGGCCCGGGAGATCCAGCCCGTCGGGATGCTCGGCGCCGGAGAGGCGGTACACCGTCTCGCCTATCCGGGCCTCCTCCTCGAGCCGTCCGAGCATCACCACCCGGCCACGGCCGCCGATCGCCGGGACGAAGAGGCCGTGGTACCGCCGGGTGTTGCAGAGCGCGACCGTGCCCGCGGCGTAGCCCCCGAGGGCGTTGGTCACCAGCCACTCGCGGCCGAGCACCGCGTCGACGTCGGAGACGTCCCGGGGCATCCAGCGCAGAGCGGGGAGCTCGGCACCGGGAGAGCCGTTCACGTCCTCAGGACCTCCCTCGAGCTAACCCGCCGTCAGGCGCTGACCTTGGACTCCGGAGCAGGCGCCACCTCGGCCTGACGAGCGCCGAAGAGCTGGTGACCGAGAATCTGGGATGACGCCATGAGGCCGATGCCAGCCAGTCCGAGCGCTGCGGGTTCCGCGTATCCCCCGAGCAGCGTCCCCAGCACCGTCATCGCCGCGCCTCCCATCGTGAACGAGACCACCGCTGCCGCCGCCGCCTTCCACATAGTGCTCCCGCCGCCTCCCGTCGCCGACCCGACTGCACTGCGAGCGGAAACTAGGAATGCGTCCGGCGGTCTGCAGCCCGCCCAGTCTCGCGGCGCCAGGCGAGTGTCGAGTCGCTCGACAGTCGGTGCCTTCACTCTCGCCGGGCGACCGGGCGATCATCGCGCCGACCTGCCGTTCGTCCTCCGGGCGGAACTTCTTACGGCCCGCGGGGCCGCGGGTCGGCGCAGCGCCGGAGTTCCTGCGGGGTTGGCGTGGCCGCCGCTTGGCACAAGCGCTGCTTCCCCGGCCGGCGTGCAGACGACACGGACTGGAAGGTGGATCGGGGGGCTGCTGATCGGGGGTCTGCTGCTCGGCGGCTGTGCGCACGAGCAGACGGTGGCGCCAGCCGCGGCCGCCGAGGAGCCCTACCGCATCGGCAAGGAGGACGTCCTCGACGTCTCGGTGTGGCGAGACCCGGACCTGTCGCGGACGCTGCCGGTCCGTCCCGACGGCTTCATCACTCTGCCGATGGTGGGCGAGGTGCAGGCCGAGGGGCGCACGACGGTCGAGCTCGAGCAGGACATCGCCCATCGTCTCCAGAAGTACATCCAGACGCCGCGGGTGACGGTCATGGTGCGCGAGGTGAACAGCGCCCGGGTCTACGTCACCGGAGAGGTGCAGAAGCCGGGCGCGTTTCCCCTTCGCGGACAGGTGACGGTGCTGCAGGCGCTGGCGATGGCCGGGGGCCTGACGGAGTTCGCGGATCGCAACGGGATGATGGTGATCCGGGGAAACAACGGCCCGCACATCCCGGTGCGGTACTCGGATCTGATCGACCGGCGTGCGCAGGGCTCGGACTTCCCGCTCCAGCCCGGCGACACCGTCGTCGTGCCCTGAGCGGAGCCCGACCTTGGGCCTCGTCTCCAGGGTAGCCCTCCGCGGAGTGGTGGCGGCGCTCCTCGGCCTCGTTCCGGCGGCAGCGCGCGCGCAGATGCAGGCCGCGCGCGCCGCGGACCGCTCCGGCCCGCTCGAGCCCATCCTCCGGGTGGCGATCGAGGAGCGCTACGACGACGACGTTCTCCTCTCCGGGAGCCAGGAAGGACCCGGCGCGTTCCTCACCAAGATCATGCCCCAGGCGGGCCTGCGGCTCGATCAGCGGCTGACCCAGCTCTACACCTTCTACGGTCCGGACATCCTCTACCGGAGCAGCTCCGGAGAGGTGCAGCTCGACCATCGCGCCGCGTTCGAGCTCCACAGCCAGCTGTCACGGACGGCGCGCATCGACACGGTGGCGAAGTTCTGGGACACCTCGGATCCGCTCTCGCTGCCGCGGCAGGGCCTCGCGAGGAGCCTGGCGCGCACCTTCTACGGCGTCGCCACCTTCGGCTGGCGGCAGGAGTTCGCTCCTCGCTGGAGCTTCCTGCTCGGCTATCGCTTCGAGGGGGCGAAGGTGGAGGAGCCGGACCATCCCCCGGGCTTCCTGAACTCGCCCTCGATGGAGGTGGACTACCGGCTGACCCGCCGCGCCGACCTGGGCGCCGAGTACCGGCTGCAGCTGTTCAAGTTCGGCGACAACAATGCAGTTGCCCACAGTCCGGGCCTGGTCTGGAGGTACCGGCTCAGCCGGTCGGCCAACATCAAGGTTAGCGCCGGCGCCGCGTTCTACCGGGAGCACCTCGATCCCTCGAAGGACGGCGTCGTCCCGCGGTTCGAGGTCGATGTCGGCCAGAAGATCACGAAGCGTCTCGAGTGGGCGTTCGCGGTGGGCCACGACCTCGTGGGCGCCAGCGGCTTCAGCACTGCGGTGTGGGCGGATTACTCCAGTCTCACGCTGAGTTGGCAGGTGCTCGAGAAGCTCCGCCTCTTCGGGTACGGCAGCTTCTTTCGGAACGGACCGATGCCCAACATCGGCGTGTTTCCGTTGAAGGTCGACCAGGAGAAGGGAGTCGCGGCCGGATACGGCCTCGGGACAGGGGCGGAGTGGCGCTTCAACCGGTACGCGGCCATCCAGGCCAGCTACGACCGGCTCGATCAGGTGGGAAGCGTGGATCCGGCGCAGTCGAGCCTCACCCGCAACATCGTCGCCGCACGGCTGACGGTGGATGCGTTTTGACGGAGAGACGATGGACCGTGGATTGACCGTGGACGACGTGACGAGGGCGCTCTGGCGGAGGCCATGGGTGGTCCTCTCCGTCACCGCGCTGGTGCTCGTGGTTGGCACGGCGTACGTGATGACGCGACCGAGGGTGTGGAAGGCGACCGCGGTCGTCCGTGTCGAGGCGCAGCAGACCGATGCGCAGCTCGTGCAGCGAACGGTGGGCGACGTGGAGCCGCGCCTGACCAGCCTGCCGCAGGCGATGCTCGGTGGTCCTGTGCTGGGCCGGGTGGTGGATCAGCTGAAGCTCTATCCGAAGCTCGTCGCGCGCCGGGGGAAGGAGGCGGCGGTCGAGCAGCTCCGCGAGGCGATCGACGTCAAGCCGACCTGGAACGCGTTCGAGGTGACGGTCAGCGCGGGAGACCCGAAGCAGGCGGCGGACATCGCCAACCTCGTCCCCCAGGTCTTCGCGCAGCTCACCAACGAGACCCGCGCCGCCCAGGCCGATGACGCCATCAAGGTGTTCGACACGCAGGTGAAGGAGCTCCAGGACTCGGTCAACGGCTGGCAGCAGAAGATCATCGCCTTCAAGGTGGCTCACATCGGCGAGCTTCCGGAGCAGATGGAAGCGAACATGCGCCAACTGGATCGGCTCGCGGGAGAGCTGCGGGCCCGCACCGAGCAGCTTCGCGCCACCGAGGCCCGGCGCAGCGACCTGGTGCTGATGCGGAACGGCGGCGACACCGAGGTCGGCCGCGCGCAGGTGGTGGCGGATCAGCTGGAGCAGCAGCTGGCCGCGGCGAAGACCCAGTACACCGACGACCACCCAGAGGTGCTCCGCCTCACCCGCGAGCTGAAGTCGGCCCGGGCAAAGGTGCGCGAGTCGGACTCGCGCCTGGGCGTCCAGCGTGACGAGCGTGCGCGCGCGGGCCGGGAGGTGGCCGGCATCCAGCGCGACATCGATGGGCTGCAGAAGGACATGCAGACCTACCAGACGCGCTTGGACCAGACCCCGCGCTGGGCGGCGGAGCTGGCGGGGCTGGAGCGCGAGTACGACATCGCCAAGACCAAGTACCAGTCCGTCCTGGGGCGCAAGGTGGAGTCGGAGATCGCCCAGGAGATCCAGGCGCGGAATGCCCCGCGACTGTTCAGCCTGGTGAGCCCGGCGGCGCCTCCGGTCGCGCCGTCCAAGCCGGACCGCTTCGGCGGCCTGATGGTCGTGCTGGTCGCGGCGCTCGGCGCAGGCGTGCTCTCCGGGGTGATGGTGGAGCTGCGCGACGAGAGCATCCACGACGAGCGGCAGCTGCGCGGCGAGCTGCCGCTGCCCGTGCTCGCCATCGTTCCGGCCATGAACGGACGGACCGAGCGGCGGGTCCTGCTCCCGGCGAACCCGCTGCGCACGCCTCCCCGCGACCCGGTGGACAGCCTGAACTGAGGAATGCACTCCGTGATCCCAGAGAACGACACGACGCAGGAGAGACGGACGGAAAACTTCCTCCACCGGGCCGACGGCAGCTCGGTCAGCCAGGCTCCGGTCAACGACCGGGTGGTCTCGCTCACCGCGCCGGGCTCGGTGGCCGCCGAGCAGTACCGGTCGCTGTACTACCGGCTGGAGCGCCTGCGAGAGCAGCGGCCCATGCGCCTGGTGGCGTTCACCTCGGCGCTCGCGGGGGAAGGCAAGACGGTCACCGCGGCGAACCTCGCGCTCACCTCGGCGCGAGCCAACCCGGACCGCCGCATCCTCCTCATCGACGCGGACCTGCGCGGGGGGCAGGTGGCGGAGATGCTCGCCTTCCGGGCCAGGCCGGGACTCTCCGAGCTGCTGCAGGGCGACGCGGAGCTCCGCGAGGTGGTGCGGCGGTTCAAGGCCAACCGGCTGGCGGTCATTCCCTCGGGGCAGGTACCCGAGGAGCCCACCCAGCTGCTGGCCAGTCCCCGGATGAAGGAGCTGCTCCGCGCGGTGCGGGAGGGCTTTGACGAGGTGTACCTCGACCTTCCTCCGGCGCTGCCGTTCGCCGACGCATCCATCCTCGGGACGCTGTCCGACGCGGTGGTGCTGGTGGTTCGAGCCAACGCCACGGCGGGGAAGCACGTTCACCAGGCGCTGGAGCACCTGGCGGGATCGAGCGTGGTGGGATGCGTGCTGAACGGCGCTGCGCTGGCGAGCACGCCGTACCTGAAGTCGTACGTGCGCTGAAGACGTGAGGCGGGTGGGTGGCCCCGCGCGGCCGGACCGGCGGCGGGGCAGGTGATGGCGAGGCGGGAAGGGCGGGCAGGGGAGATGTATCGGGTCTTCAACCACTGGGTGTCAGGACGAAAGACGCTGCTCTTCTTCGCCGAGAGCGCGGCCATCGCGGCGGCGTGTGCCACCGGAGCGGTGATGCTGGCCCGTGCGCTGGCCACCGAGAGCGGCGCGAGCAGCACGCACCACGAGGTCATCACCAGCACCCTGCTGGTCGTCCTCTCGATCGGGTTCGTCGGCATGTACCAGGCGGCGCTCTACTTCCTGGATCTCTACGACCTGCGCGTCGCCGCGGAGGACCGGGGGCGAGGCGCCCGGCTGGTGCGGGCGCTGGGCATCGCCGCCTTCGCCATGGCGATGCTGCTGACGGTCCTCCACGTCCGTCCTCCGGAAGGCGTGGTCCTCGGAGGAGCGTTCGGGGCGATGCTCGGGGTCATCGCCGCGCGGGGAGTCCTCGGCAACGCGCTCGCCCGGCCGAGCCGGGTGCTGGTGGTGGGGCAGGGCCCGCGGACGAAGCGCATGCTCGAGCTCCTCGACATCGCCGAGGAGGCCACCGAGGTCGCGGCGGTGGTGGACCCGCGGAGGCTCGGGCCCGGAAAGGACCCGCTGCTCGCCGTCGCTCGCAGGGCGCGCGCGGAGGCCGTGGTGCTGGCCACCGAGCCGGGGGAGGAGAAGGCGACGGCGGAGGATCTGGCCCGGTGCCGCTTCTCGGGCGTGCGGGTCTACGGGGCCGCGCAATACTGCGAGCGCATCCTTCGGCGCATCCCGGTGCACGTCCTGGACGGCGTCCAGTTCGCGACCGCCGACGAGCTGACGCAGGGTCCGCTGCGGCGAGCCTCGAAGCGCGCCTTCGACGTCGTGGTGGCGAGCGTGCTGCTCGTGCTCGCGGCGCCGCTGATGCTGGTTCTGGTGGTGCTGATCCGGCTCGACTCCAGCGGCCCGGCCTTCTACCGCCAGGACCGGATCGGCCGGAACGGCAAGGAGTACGCGCTCTGGAAGTTCCGCAGCATGCGGACGGACGCCGAGAAGAACGGCGCGGTGTGGGCCCGCGCCAACGACGACCGGGTGACGCGGATCGGCCGGTTCATCCGGAAGACGCGGATGGACGAGATTCCCCAGGTGTTCAACGTCCTCCGCGGCGACATGAGCTTCGTCGGGCCGCGGCCCGAGCGACAGGTGTTCATCGATCTCATCTCGCGCGACGTCCCGTACTACTCGCTCCGCGAGGGAGTGAAGCCTGGCATCACCGGCTGGGCGCAGATCCGCTACCCCTACGGGGCCTCGGTGGAGGATGGGCGGAACAAGCTCGAGTTCGACCTCTACTACGTGAAGAACGGCACGCTGTTCCTGGATCTCGCCATCATCTTCCACACCGTGCGTCACGTGCTGATCGGCCGGGGTGCCCGATGACGTTGCCCGAGCCGGTGTCCACCGACCTCGCCTCCGTCACCCACCTCACGCCGCGCCCCCGGCTCCAGCCGCAGCGGCCGCTCCGCGTCGTGGCGCTCGGAGGCGGAACGGGGCTTCCCGTCGTCCTGCGCGCGCTCGCCCGGGACGTCAACCCTCGCAGGGGCCGCCGCCGCGTGGACCTCACCGCCGTGGTCGCGATGAGCGACGACGGAGGGAGCTCGGGTCGGCTGCGGAGGACCCGCGGCCTGCTTCCGCCGGGCGACGTGCGGAACTGCCTGGTGGCCCTCGCCGGCGCCGGAGGCCCGCTGGCCGAGGTGCTGCAGCACCGCTTCGGAGGGCGGGGATCGCTGGCCGGGCATCCGCTCGGCAACCTGGTCCTCGCCGCGCTCACCGAGATGCACGGGGACTTCCTCCAGGCGATACGCTCGGCGTCCCGGCTCCTCGACACGCGTGGAACGGTGCTCCCCTCGACGGTGGACCCGGTCCAGCTGGTCGCCGAGCTGGACGACGGGCGACGCATCGTGGGCGAGCGACACCTCGTGCGCGCCGGAACTCGCGTCCGCCGCGTCTTCCTCCATCCGTCCCGCCCCGCGCCCACCGAGGGCGTCCTCGAGGCCATTGCCTCGGCGGACCTCGTCACCCTGGGGCCGGGCTCGCTGTACTCGAGCGTGCTCCCGAACCTCCTGGTGGAGGGTGTGGCCGAGGCGCTCCGGACCACCCGGGCCCGCCGCGTCCTCGTGGCGAACCTCATGACCGAGCCGGGCGAGACCGGAGGCATGGGCGCGGTGGATCACGTCCGGGCCGTGCTGGAGCACGCGGGTCCGGTGGTGGACGTCGCGCTGGTCAACTCGGAGCCGCTCGATGCGACGCGCGTGCGCCGCTACGCCCGGACAGGTGCCGAGCCCGTGAGCACCGACCTGGAGCGCATCCGTTCGCTCGGCGTCGTTCCGGTCGAGGCGGATCTGCTCAAGTCCGGACTCCGGCTGCGGCACGATGCCCGGAAGCTCGGGAAAGCCCTGCTCTCCGTGGTCGCCGGCCAGGGCTGACGCCGACAGAGCCCCCGCGGCGAGGGTGGACGGACGGGCGCCGAGTGCACACGTCCTCTCCTGATGCCGAAGTCGAGGCCGTACGTCCCCGCAGAACCCACGCTCGGATGGGAGCACCTCCGGCCTGCTGCCCGGCCTCTGACCGAGCATCCATTCTCGGCGGACGCGGTGACCTGGACACATCTTGGACAGGGCGCGCTTTACCTCGCGGCGCGTGTGCTCGGGCTGGAAGGCCGCGAGGTCCTCGTCCCGGCGTACCACCACGGTGTCGAGGTGGATGCGTTGCTCGCCGCCGGAGCGCATCCGGCCTTCTACGCGGTGGGCACCCGCTGGACGGTGGACGTCGACGACGTCGAGCGGCGCATCGGTCCGCGTACCCGGGCGGTCCTCCTCACGCACTTCGCCGGCTTCCCCGGTCCGACCGGCTCTCTTCGTGGGCTCGCCGACCGGCACGGGCTGGTCCTCATCGAGGACTGTGCACAGGCGCTCCTCTCGGTGGACGGAGAGGATCCGCTCGGCAGCACCGGGGACGCCGCGATCTTCTCGCTGAGCAAGACACTTCCGGTTCCGCATGGAGGCGCGCTGGTCTTCAACGGTCGGCGCGGGTACCAGCTGCCTCTCCTGCCGAGACCGGCGACCGGTCCGACCCTGCGGCGGATCGCCCGGAGGATGCTGCTCCGGGGCGAGTTCCGGCTGCCGAACCAGGGCGGCGCGCTCCGGCGCGTCGGCCGGTGGTTCTCCCGGTGGTTCCATGACGGGCTGCGGTGGAGTGACGACCGGGAGCGATGCATCCGGCGGGAGCTGCTCGGGCTCGGCGCATCACCCCTGGTCGAGCGGATCGCCCGGGCCCACGCGCTGGCGCGCGTGGTGGAGCGGCGGAGGCGGAACTTCTTCCACCTCCTGGGCGCCCTGCGCGGGGTCGCGCCTCCGCTGGTGAGCGAGCTGCCCTCCGGGGTCTGCCCGCTCTTCTACCCGCTCTGGGTGCCGGACCGGGACGAGGTCCTCGCGCGGCTCCGGGCGGAGAACGTGGAGGCAAACGGGGGCTGGCCGAGCTTCCATCCCCGGTGCGACGGAAACGAGTTCCCGGATGCGGCGCGCCTGAGGGACCACGTGCTGGAGCTCCCCTGTCACCAGGACCTGGGCCCTGCGCACGTCGCGCACGTGGCGCGGGCGGCCATCCGGGCCCTGCGGCGGGACCGGACCCGCCACCCGCGCGCGGCCGAAGGCTGAGCCTCCCGTCGCCGGGCGAGGCAGTCGCGTCGCGGCGGCTGCCATGACGACTGTGACCCAGCCCCCTGGTGCCCCCGACTATTTCCTACTCGAACGCCTGCTAACGTAGGCCTCGGCGGCGGCTGCCATGACGGAGGGGGTCCATGCGTGAGTGAGCGGGACGTGTTCGCGGTCGGTCCGGCGTACGAGGCGTACATCGGCCGCTGGAGCCGCCCGGTGGCGCGGGAGTTCGTCCGCTGGCTGGACGTGCCCGCCCGTCGGCGGTGGCTCGACGTCGGCTGCGGGACGGGGGCGCTGACCGAGATCGCGGTCGAGGTCGGAGGGGCGCGGTCGGTGGTGGGGGTGGACCCCTCCGCCGGCTTCGTACAGCACGCGCGGGCCCGCACCTTCGACACCGCCGAGGTGCAGTTCCTCGTGGGGGACGCCCTGGGGCTTCCGGTGGGCTCGGTGGACTTCGACGTCGTGGTGTCGGGCCTGGTCCTGAACTTCGTTCCCGAGCCGGGGCAGATGCTCGCCGAGATGACCCGGGCCGGGAGGCCGGGCGGAACCATCGCCGTCTACGTCTGGGACATGTCCGGAGGGATGGAGCTGGTCGCGCGGTTCTGGGAGGCGGCGACCGAGGTGGATCCGGCGGCCGCGACCCGCAACGAGGCGGCGCGGTTCCGGGAGATCTGCGCGCCCGAGCCCCTGGAGACGCTCTTCGCGAGCGCCGGCCTGACCGACGTCCTCCTCCGGCCGATCGACGTCCCGACCGTCTTCGCCGACTTCGACGACTTCTGGAGGCCGTTCCTCGGCGGCCAGGGGCCGGCGCCGGCGTACCTCGTCTCGCTTCCGGCCGATCGACAGGACGCGGTCCGCGAAGCGCTCCGCCGCCGGCTCGCGGCGGCCGCCGACGGGAGCATCACCCTCAACGCGCGGGCGTGGGCCATCCGCGGAACGAAGCCAGCCTGACCGCGGGTAACGCCCGCTGCGCCGGGGTCCATGTCACTCCACGCCGAGCAGCTGGGCGAGCTCGCCTGCCGTCGCCGCGGCCTCGACGCCACAACCGAGCAGCTCCTTCGGCCGGAAGCCCCAGAGCACCCCCACCGGGCGCATCGAGGCCGCGCGCGCGGTGAGCATGTCCACGCTCGTGTCTCCGACGAAGGCCACTGCCTCCGGAGGCGCGCCGAGGGCGTCCGCGAGGGCGAGCGCCGAGCTCGGGTCCGGTTTCCGCGGAACGCCCGGACGCTCACCGACGACCGCGGCGAACTTCCACTGGCCGCACAGCGCGTCCACCATCTGGCGGGTGGGCAGGTCCGTCTTGTTGCTCAGCACGCCCATCGGCACGCCGGCGGCCGAGAGGCCGTCGAGCACCTCGGGGATGCCGGGGAAGAGCCGGGTCGCGTCGAGCAGGTGCTCGGCATAGTCCGCCTCGTACGCTGCGAGGAACGCGTCACGCAGGTTCTCGCGACCCGGCGGGAGGGCGCGCTCGACCAGCTTGCGGACGCCCTCGCCGACGAAGGTCCGGTACGCGGAGATGGGGTGGACCGGAAGACCGTGCCCGGCGAGGGTCCGGTTCATCGCCGATGCGATGTCCTCCAGGGAGTCGGCGAGCGTCCCGTCGAGGTCGAAGATCACGCCGCGGGGGCGGCGCGTCGGCTGTCCGTCCCGGGCCATTCGCAGCGCTCAGCGCGCCCCGGTGACTTGCTGCCGCAGCTGGTCAATTCCGGCGCGGAGCTGAGGCGGCACGCTCTGCGGTGGGGTCATGGCCAGGTAGCCCTCGAAGTCCTCGAGCGCCTCCTTCGGCTGCTGATCCTGCATGTGCGCCATCCCCCGGAAGATGAGGGCGGAGCTCCCGTCCGGGTACAGGTCCGCGAGGCGGCTCAGCTCGGCCATCCCCGCCTCGCGCTGCCCGTTCACGACCATCAGGAAGGCGCGGTGGATGCGGAGGTCGGTGCGGAACGGGTCCGCGGCGAGCGCGCGCTCGTTCAGCTCCTGCGCCTGCTGGAACTCGCTCCGGCCGATGAGCTCCTTGATGACCTCGGCAGTCAGCGCGAGGTCGCCGCCGGGGTTGTTCCGCGTCCGTGCCAGCGCGCCCTGGAAGTCCTGGTCGTCGCCGGCGCCGGCCTGCTCTCCGGGATTTCCGCGGCCCACGGTGCCGGTGGCGGTGTCTCCCGCGCCCCGTGGCTTCTGGTCCTGCGAGAGCCAGAGCCCGAGCGCGCCGAAGAAGACGACCACTCCCGCTCCCCACGCAGCGCCCACCAGCTGCGGATGCCGGCCGAAGAAGCCGCTCGGCGCCGGGGCCGGAGCGGTCCCGGCCGTCCTGCCCTTGCCGCCCGCGGTCGCGGCGGCGGCCGTCACTCCGTCGCGTGCCCGCATCGCATCTGCCGCGGCGCGCTCCAGCCGCTCGTTCTCCTCCTGCCAGGCGGCCGGGTCCATCTGGTGCTTCTCGCCCTGATGCTCGCGCAGCTGCGCCAGGAGCGACTCCAGCCGTCGCTGGGCATCGCCCACCCGCTCCGCGGACGCCGCCGCCCCCGGTCGCCTGCCGAAGAAGAGGTACAGCGCCCCGGCGATGAGCCCGAGCGAGAGGACCACGATCCCGGGGATCCAGTGGCTCTCGGTCACCGGCGAAGCTCCGCCCGCACGGCCTCGAGGTACGGGTCGTCGGCCGGCGGCCGCTCCTCGGGTCTCGCCTCGGGTGCTGGCGCGGCGGAGGCCGGCCGGCGCATGGTCCGTGCGATGGCCAGTCCGCCGCCGACGAGCAGGGCGAGCGGCAGGAGCCACACCAGGAGGTTCATTCCGCTCGCCGGAGGTTCGAGCAGCGCCCACTCACCGTAGCGCGAGGTGAAGTAGTCGCGGATCTGCTGGTCGGTCTTCCCGGCCGCGACCAGCTCGCGGACCTTGTCCATCTGGGCACGGGCGGCCGACGAGCCCGAGTCGGCGATGGAGAGCCCCTGACACATCGGGCAGCGGAGCTGCTTCCCGAGCGCCTGGACGCGGGCCTCGCGGGGCGGGTCCAGCAGTGCGCTTCCGGCCTGCTGCGGCGCGTACGCGGCGAGCACGAGTCCCAGCACCCAGGCCGTCACCGGACCACCTCCGACACCGGACCGGCGGGTTGCTTCAGCGCAGCGAGCTTCTCCATCATCGTTCGCGGGTCGATTGGGGCGGCGACCTTGTCGCGAAGGATGCCCTGGGCGTCGATGAAGTAGGTCTCCGGGACGCCGGTGACGCCGTAGTCCACGGCCATCCGCGACCGCTCGTCCACCAGCTGCGGGAAGCTCGGATCCGGGCTGCCGGCGAACACCCGGGCGTTCTCCTCGGTGTCCTCGAACACGACGCCGTAGAACTGGAACTCCTGGCCGAAACGCTTCGCGGACATGGCGAGCACGGGGTGCTCCACCTTGCACGGCCCGCACCAGCTCGCCCAGAAGTTGATGACGATCGGCTTCCCCTTCAGGTCCGACAGCTTCACCGGCGCACCGGTGTCCAGCCTCTTCAGGGTGAAGTCCGGCGCGGGCATGCCCCGGAGCTGGAACGGAACCTCGTGCGGGTCCCGTCCGAAACCCTTGGCCAGCACGAAGAGGAGCACGGCGGTGACCGCCGCGAGCGACATGCCGATCCAGAACCCCCTCCGTGTCATGCCGCCGCTCCGGGGCTCCTCGCATCGCTCGGGACGCCCACGGGCTCGGCGGCGCCGGCCCGGACGCGCCGGCGCTCGGGCCAGGCGGCGAACAGGGCGCCGAGGACGAAGAACGGCAGGCTCCACCAAATCCACGAGACCATCGGGAAGATCCAGGCGTTGAAGCTGGCCGAGGGCCCGGCCTGATCGAACGCCAGCAGCGTCAGGTACAGGTCCTCGAAGGGGGCCGAGCGGATGGCCGGGCTCCCGATGGGGTCCGTGCTCCGCTCGTAGAAGTTCATGCGCGGGGCGAGGAGGTGTTCCCGGCCGCTCCCGTCGGTCACCCGCACCTCGGCCGCGGTCCAGCGCCGGTGGGGGTCCGATCCGTTGCGCAGGCCGGTCATCTGCACCGTGTAGGCGCCGAGCTGGAATCGCTCGCCTGGCTTCAAGGTGGCGGTGGTGTGCACCACGTAGGACTGCGATGCGGCGATCGCAACGAAGACCAGCACCACGCCGAGGTGCACGACGTAGCCCCCGAAGCGGCGGCGCGCGCGCCTGGCGCTCTGCCAGAGCGCGCGGGGGAACGCCTCTCCCTGCTCGTGCATCCGCACCCGGATCGGCAGGAGCATCTCCCGCAGCGTGACGGTGGCGACGAATCCGGCGAGCCCGAAGGTGAGGAGCGTGGACGCGCCGCGCAGCCCGGCGGCGAGGCCGGCGATGACCACACCCACGCCCACCGCGGCCGGAAGGAGGAACTGCCGCCGGATCGTCTCCGGCGATGCGCGGCCCCAGGGGAGCGACGGCCCGACGCCCATCAGGAAGAGGATGGCGATGCCCAGGGGAATGGCCATCCGGTTGAAGTACGGGGCGCCCACGCTGATCTTCACCCCCGAGAACGCCTCCCGGACCAGCGGGAACACCGTTCCCAGGAGCACGGTGAAGGTGAGGGCGGCGAAGAGGAGGTTGTTGACCATGATCGCCGTCTCGCGCGAGGCGACCCCGCCCATCGTTCCCTCGGGGACCAGGAGCGGCCCGCGCACCGCGATGAGGACGACCGACACGATCAGCACTGCCCCGAGGAAGACGAGGAAGGTGGGGCCGATCTCCGACTGGGTGAAGGAGTGCACCGAGTTGAAGACCCCGCTCCGGGTCATGAAGGTGCCGAGGATGGTGAGCAGGAAGCTCGCCAGCGACAGGCTGAGCGTCCACAGCTTCAGGGTGTGCCTGCGCTCCTGCACCATCGCGGAGTGGAGGAAGGCGGTGCAGGTGAGCCAGGGGAGGAACGACGCGTTCTCCACCGGATCCCACGCCCAGTAGCCGCCCCAGCCGAGCACCGCGTAGGCCCACCAGGAGCCGAGGACGATGCCCACCGAGAGGAAGGTCCAGGGGATGAGCGTCCAGCGCCGCAGGGTCCCCATCCAGGCATCGCCCAGCTGTCCCCGCAGCAGCGCGGCGACGGCGATCCCGAACGGGA
>CAZDSB010000059.1:0-18005 GCA_964507515.1 uncultured Myxococcaceae bacterium | reverse complement strand
GCTGGGTCAGATCATCGATCCGGGCCAGGTCGACCTCCGCCGCGCAGCCGAGGAGGCGCGCTCGACCCGTGGGCCGCTGCAGCGGCTCGGCATGGGCCTGGCGGACCGGCTGCGCGTCCCCACGCCGGCTCCGCAGAAGTTCGTCCGGGTCGAGGCGCCGGGGCAGACGGTGGCGGCCGCCGAGCTTCCGGACCGCCCACCGCTCCTGCTGCACAACGGCCTCGGCGGACTCGCCGAGGATGGCGCCTACGAGATCCGCCTCGGGTCCTCGGGGCTACCGCCGGCCCCCTGGTCCAACGTCGTGGCCAGCGAGGCCGGAGGCTTCGTGGTGACCGAGCGCGGCGGCGGCTTCAGCTGGGCGGGGAGCAGCTACTTCTTCCGGCTCACCCCCTGGCACAACGATCCGGTCGGCGACCCGGTGAGCGACGTCCTCTACCTGCGAGACGAGGAGACGCGCGCGGTGTGGTCGGCCACCCCGGGTCCGTGCTCCACCGGTGCGGGGTACACGATTCGCCATCTGCCAGGGCTGTCGACCTTCTCCCACCAGCACGAGGAGATCTCCGTCGAGCTGACGGTGGGTCTGGACGAGGGCTGCGGGGCGAAGGTGTCCCGCCTGCGCCTGCGGAACACAGGGAGCCGCGCCCGCCGACTCTCGGTGACGGCCTACGTGGAGTGGACACTCGGCCCCGAGCGCGAGCACACGCAGCATCAGGTCCGGACCGAATACGACCCAGCCAGGGGGGTCATGTTCGCCCGGAACACGTTCGATCCGCAGTTCGCCTCGTGGACGGCGTTCTGCGCCATGTCACCACGACCCGAGCAGCACACCGGCGACCGCCGGGAGTTCCTTGGAAGGAACGGGACCTCCAGCGACCCGGCGGGCCTGCGGAACGCATCGCTCTCCGGCCGGACCGGCGAAGGGCCGGACCCGTGCGCGGCGCTGAAGCGCATGGTCGAGCTCGGTCCCGGCCAGTCCACCGAGGTGGCCGTGATGCTGGGTGCCTGCCCGTCCCGCGCCGAGGCACAGACGGCTGTGGACAGGCTGCTGGATCCTGCGCCCGGACGGCCCGATCTCGCCACGGTCACAGCATGGGAGGAGCGCCTCTCGGTCGTGACAGTGAGCACCCCGGATCGCGCCTTCGATGCGTTGCTCAACCGCTGGCTCCTCTACCAGGCGCTGTCCTGCCGGATGTGGGGCCGGTCCGCGCTCTACCAGAGCGGCGGGGCGTACGGCTTCCGGGATCAGCTCCAGGACTCCATGGCCTTTCTCCACGCCGCGCCGGAGATCTCTCGCGCTCACCTTCTCCGTGCTGCCGGACGACAGTTCGAGGAAGGCGACGTCCAGCACTGGTGGCATCCCGAGAGCGGGCGGGGCGTGCGGACGCGCTTCTCGGATGATCTGGCCTGGTTGCCCTTCGTCACCGAGCGGTACGTCCGGGTCACCGGGGATTCCGCGGTGCTGGATGTCGAGGTGCCGTTCCTCTCTCTGCGGCCGCTCCGTCCCGATGAGCTCGAGCTCTACGAGCAGCCCTCGATCTCACCGCAGCGCGGGACGCTCCACGAGCACTGCCGACGGGCGCTTCGCAAGGCCTGCACCACCGGTGCGCATGGGCTGCCGCTGATCGGGATCGGCGACTGGAACGACGGGATGAATCGCGTCGGCGTCGAGGGCAGGGGAGAGAGCGTCTGGCTGGCCTGGTTCCTGGTGAGCACGCTGCGTTCCTTCGCCCCTCTCGCGTCGGAGCGAGGGGAAACGGCCGAGGCCGCGTGGATGCGCGAGCAGGCAGACGCGTACGTGCGCGCCGTCGAGGAGCACGGGTGGGATGGAGCGTGGTACCGGCGTGCCTTCTTCGACGACGGTACGCCTCTGGGGTCGGCTGCCAGCGAGGAGTGCCGGATCGACTCCATCGCCCAGAGCTGGAGCGTCCTCTCGGGTGCGGGTCGACCAGAGCGCCAGGACCAGGCCATGCGGTCGCTTCGCCAGCACCTGGTGGATCCGCGGGCGCGGCTGATCGCGCTCCTGACGCCTCCCTTCGACCGGGCGCGACCCGATCCTGGGTACATCCAGGGCTATCTGCCGGGAGTCCGGGAGAATGGAGCCCAGTACACGCACGCCGCGCTCTGGGCCGTGCTGGCCATGGCGCTGCAGAAGGACGGCGATCTCGCGTTCGAGCATTTCCAGATGCTCAACCCGCTGACCCACGCAACGTCCGCAGAGACGGTGGCCACGTACAAGGTCGAGCCCTACGTGGTGGCCGCCGACGTGTACACCGCTCCCGCGCACCTCGGCCGCGGCGGGTGGACCTGGTACACCGGCTCGGCGAGCTGGATGTACCGGGTCGGGCTGGAGGCCATCCTCGGCTTCTCGAAGGAGGGAGCAACCCTCCGTCTCGACCCGTGCGTGCCCCGGGCGTGGACCGAGTTCCGGATCGACTACCGGTACGGGAAGAGTCGGTATGTGATCACCGCTTCCCGCGCCGCCGCGGATGTCCGGCCTCGCGTGCTCCTCGACGGAGTCGAGGTCGCCGGAGGGGTCGTCCCGCTGAGCGAGGACGGACGGGAGCATCTGGTCTCGGTGACCTTCGGCACGCGAGATCAGCCACCGGCGGATGGTTGATCCAGATCCGGTTGGTCGACGTGGGGCTTGGCGTCACGTCCGCGAGCGTCGGCGTCGCAGCGGCCCTGGAGCCGCTCGAGGTCCAGCTCCTGGGAAGCTCGAACGTCCGCCTTCAACACCCGCGTCAGCGCGCTGTTCGGGTCACGTCACATCCCCACCGCTCGTCGTTCGACCGGCCATCCGCCGGCTCGATCGGTCGGATGATGTCACGTGTCCGGCCCGGCTTCGCGGTGCCAAAGACTTCGTTAAGGGTGGAGCGGGTACCTTGCGCAAGAAACGGACACAAGGAGGTGACCGATGAGGGCGATCGTGGTGACGGATCGGGCTGCGGGAACGGCCGGGATGAAGCTGGTGGAGCGGCCCGAGCCGCGGGCAGCAATCAACGACGTCGTCGTTCGGGTTCATGCGTCGAGATTCGTCCCGACCGAGCTGGAGTGGCCCTCGACATGGACCGATCGCCTCGGGCGTGACCGAACGCCGTCGATCCCCGGGCACGAGGTGGCCGGAGTGGTCACCGCGCTCGGCTATGGCACGACGGGGCTGTCGGTGGGGCAGCGGGTGTTCGGCATCACGGACTGGTATCGCGACGGCACCCTGGCGGAGTACGTGGCCGTCGAGGCACGCAACCTCGCGCCGCTGCCGGACGACGTCGATTTCACTGTGGGCGCAAGCTTGCCGATCTCGGGCCTGACTGCGTGGCAGGGACTGTTCGAGCACGGTTGCCTTCGGGCGGGGCAGCGCGTCCTCGCGCACGGTGCAGCCGGCGCGGTCGGATCGATGGTGACGCAGCTCGCACGAGAGGCCGGCGCCCACGTCATCGGCACCGGACGTGCTGCCGACCGCCAGACCGTGCTCGACCTCGGCGCAAAGGAGTTCGTCGACCTCGGCAACGCCACCCTGGAAGACGTCGGCAAGGTCGACCTGGTGTTCGATGTCATCGGGGGCGACATCGGCAAGCGGTCCGCGGGCCTGATTCGACCCGGAGGAACACTGGTGTCCATCGTTGGCCTGCCCGAGGAGCGGCCCGCCGACGGTCTGGCGGTCGACTTCGTCGTCGAATCCGATCGTGCCCAGCTGAGGGAGATCGTCCAGCGGGTGCGGGATGGTCGACTGCGGACGAACATCGGCAAGATTTCGGCCCTCGAGGAGGCCGTCGCCGCCTTCAACGCAACCGGGCGACGTCAGGGAATGACGATCATCCGCGTTCGGTCGTGAGCGACACGAGCGCTACGTGAGCCAGCCCTGAATCGCGGCGGCCTGCTTCACCCAGGCCGCCATTTGCGCCTCGTCGAGATCGTCCTCGTGGACATCGATCCACCGGGCTTCCTTCGCCGTCCCTCCAGAAGGAATGGGCTTCAGCGACGTTCCGCGGAAGAACGTCACCTTCACGTAGCGGGCGAACACGTGGAAGGACACGAACCAGCCCTGCCCCTCGACGCCGTAGAAGGGCGAGTTCCACTTCACCGCCTTCTGCACGCCCGGCACGTTGCGGACGATCAGCGCGTCGAGCCGCTTCCCGATGTCGCGCTTCCACCCCGGCATCGACGCGATGTACGCCCGGACCGGCGCGTCCCCATCCGCCTTCGCGATCTGCGGATTACCGCCCGAGAGCCGGACGACGGCGCCGCGCGCCTTCCGGGACTGCGATCCACTGGCTGCCCTACGCCTCTTCGCCGTCACGCGCTCCCTCAGTCCTCGCTCCGCTCCGCGCGCGCGTCTATCGTCGCCGCTCCGGAGCCACCGGGGAGCCCCCATGCCGAGCGAAGCGATCGCCCAGGACGTCCAGGCCCCGGCCCCTCCGAGACACGAGATCCTCGGACACCCGCGCGGGCTCTTCTACCTCGTGTTCGCCGAGCTCTGGGAGCGCTTCTCGTACTACGGCATGCAGGCGCTCCTCGTCCTCTACATGGGGCAGCAGCTCCTGCTGCCCGGACACGTGGAGCACGTCGCCGGCTTCGCCGCCTTCCGTGGCTGGATCGACGCCGTCTACGGGCCGCTCTCCACCGCAGCGCTCGCCTCGGTGATCTTCGGCCTCTACGCCGGGGGCGTCTACCTGACGCCTCTGGCGGGCGGCCTCATCGCCGACCGTGTTCTCGGGCGCACCGCGACGGTGACCATCGGCGCGCTCCTCATGGTGCTCGGCCATTTCCTGATGGCCTTCGAGGTCTCGTTCCTCGTCGCGCTGAGCTGTCTGGTGCTGGGAGTCGGCTGCTTCAAGGGCAACATCGCCACGCAGGTGGGCGAGCTCTACGGACCGGGCGATCTTCGGCGAGCCGATGCGTTCCAGATCTACTACCTGGGCATCAGTAGCGCGGTGATCATCTCCCCGCTCGTCTGTGGCACGCTGGGCCAGAAGGTCGCCTGGCACTGGGGATTCGGCGCCGCGGGTGTCGGGATGCTGATCGGCCTCGTGATCTACCTCTCCGGCCGCCCGTGGTTACCGGCGAGCTCGCCGCGGGTCCGGGGCACAACGAAGGAGCGTCCCCGGCTCGCGCGCTCCGACTGGTCGAAGATCGCGCTCCTGATCGCGATGCTGCCGGTGCTCGCGCTCTCGGAGCTCGGCAACCAGCAGATCTTCAACACCTACCTGGTCTGGGGAGACGCGCGGCTCTCCCGCACGTTCTTCGGGTTCGAGGCGCCGGTGACCTGGCTCCTCTCGGTGGACGCCATCGTCTCGACGGCGATGCTCGTGCTGGTCGTCGCGTTCTGGCGCTGGTGGAGCCGGAGACACAGCGAACCCGACGAGATCGTGAAGCTCACCCTCGGCGCTGGCGTCTCCGCGTTCGCGCCGCTCTTCCTCGCGGCGGGCAACATGCAGGCGGGGATCACCGGTCAGAAAGTGTCGCTGGCCTGGGCCGTCGCGTTCCACCTGGTGAACGACCTGGGGTACGCGCTGCTCTATCCCGTGGGGCTGGCGCTCTACTCGCGGGCCGCGCCACGCTCGATCGCCGGTCTGATGATCGGCGTCTTCTACCTGCACCTCTTCCTCGGGAACATGGCGGTGGGCCGGCTGGGAGGGTTCCTGGAGCCGCTCGGAGGCACGACGTTCTGGCTCGTGCACTCGGGCCTCATGGCGCTCGGCTGCGGGATCCTCCTCTTCTTCACCCTGGCGTTCCGCCATCTCCTCGCACCGACAGGTGAATCGGCGCGAGAGTGAGGGTCGGACAAATCGACTCACCGTCGAGCGGGGTGTGCTAGTTCCAGGGCTACCCACCTCGGGCACGCGCTCGCAGCTCTCTGATGCAGGTCACCCTCCCGGGGTCGGTTTCACAGGACCCAAGGAGATGCCCATGCTGAAGCGCAGGTCAGTCGTAGTGCTCCTCGCCGTGTTGCTCGCGTTCCCCGCGCTGGCCGCGGATCGCGCCGGCGATCTCGCCATCATCAACACCCACACTCCGAAACCGGGCGCCGAGGCGAAGTACGAGACCGCCCGGAAGGCTCACATGGGCTGGCACAAGGCCCAGAAGGACCCGTGGAGCTGGCTCACCTGGGAGATCGTCTCCGGTGAGAACAGCGGCACCTACTACACCGGGTCGTTCGGACACGCCTGGAAGGAGCTGGACGGGCAGGAGAAGCTCGAGAAGGCGGACGAGGCTGACTTCGCCAAGGGCATCGGTCCCACGATCGCGCGCTCCTACACCGCCTACTACATCCACCGTCTGGATCTCAGCATCACGCAGCCCACCGGAGATCCGCCGACGCCCTACTCGGTCCTGACCTTCTTCCTGATCACCCCGGACGGCGTGAACGACTTCGTGGACGCGGTGAAGAAGATCAACGAGGCCATCAAGAAGACCAGCTACCCCCTGACCGGTCCCAGCGGCATGTACCAGCTCGTGAACGGTGGCGAGGGCCCGATGTTCATCCTCGCCAGCGGCAGGGCGAACTGGGCCGCGTTCGCCGCGCCCTCGAAGACGCTCGACGCGATGATGGAAGAGGCCTTCGGCAAGGATCAGGGCGCGGCGATCCTCGCCAAGGGACGGAAGGCCATCCGCTCGCAGCGCACCGAGACGATCAAGTTCCGGCCCGATCTGAGCTACATGCCGCCCAAGTAGATGGCGACCCCCCCGCCCTCGTCATCGCGGGGGCGGGGGGATGCCTCGTTCGTCCGGCACGACGTCCACCCGGACGATGTAGGGCGATTCGCCGCAGAGGGAATTCTCGATGTCGGCGGTCAGCGCCTTGACCTGCGCCCCGTCGAGCCGGTCGTCGATGTTCACCCGCGCCAGCACCCGGAGCTGTCGCGGGCCGAGGAACGTCACCAGCAGCTCGCCGACCCCCGTCACTCCGCGCACGCGCGCGATGGCCTTCCGGACATCGGCCTCGATGTTCGACGGAGCCCGCCGGCCGATCAGGAAGTCACCGTTCCTACGGGCCAGCTCGAACGCCACGTAGGCCAGGACCACGCCGATCAGCAGGGCCGCCACCCCGTCCGGCACCCGCGATCCGGTGAGCTGCTGCAGCGCAATGCCGACGCCGGCGATGATGTTGCCCGCGACCGCCGCTGCGTCCTCGGCGAACACCGCCCGCGCGATCGGGTCCGAGCTGAGTCGGACGTGCTCGGTGAACTCGCGGTCCAGATTCTTCGCCTCCTTGCGGAGCTGCTGGTAGGCGCGCCACAGCGAGATGCTCTCCAGCACCAGCGCGATCGCCAGGACGATGTACGCGACCAGGAACGAGGTCGTCCTCTCGTCCGGCTCCAGCAGCTCGAGCACGCCCTGGCGGATCGACAGCAGCGATCCGGTGACGAAGACCCCCAGCGCGGCGATCAGCGCCCAGAAGTACGCCGCCCGCCCGTGCCCGAGCGGATGGTCCTGGTCCGGCGGCTTCTGGCTCGCCCGCTGCGCGACGAGGAGGACCACCTCGTTCCCCGTGTCCGCGAACGCATGAAAGGCCTCGGCGAGCATCGCGCTCGACCCGGAGAGGAGGGCCGCCGCCAGCTTGGCGACGGCGATCCCCGCGTTCGCGAGCAGCGCCACCACCACGGTCACCGTGCTCTCGCCGGTCGGGCCCGGCCGCTGGCGGATGCTCACCCGGGCCATCCTGCCAGTGGTCCATGTCCCGAAGGGGAACGTTCAAGCCGAGGTCCTCGGCGGTGAGCACTCGGCGCCCCGCAGTCCTTCAGCGCACAGCCGCGCCGGCCTCACCCGGGCAACATGGCGACCGGACGGATCTCGACCGTCCCGTCGCCTTCGAGCATCGGGCAGCCACTGGCCAGCTCCGTCGCCTCGGCCAGATCCTTCGCCTCGACGATCATGAAGCCGAGCACGATGTCCTTCGATTCCGCGAACGGCCCGTCCACCACCAGCCGCTTCCGCCCGCGCAGCTGCCGGCCGCCCGGGTCGAGCGGCTTCCCGCGCTCCTTCAGCTTCCCCTTTGCCTCGAGGTCCCGGATCCAGGCCATCCACCGCGCCATGCTCTGCCGCGCCTGCTCCGGCTCTCGCATCGCCGCCTGTCGGTCGGACTCCGTCGTCCGGAAGAGGTAGACGAACTCGCTCATCGCTCACGCCTCGTGTCGCGCCCGGCCAACACCGCGGACCCATTCCGCGCCGTCACCCGGGCCATCTGCCCCTACGACGTCCTGGCCCCGCGCGGCAGGACATTCCGTCAGAGGTGTCCGAGTCTCCGCAGCAGCGCACCCTGGGCATTCCTGAGCTCCGGGCTGAGCGGGAGCTCGGCGAGGATCAGCCGGCGCTGAGCCCGCTCGTGCTCGGCCACAAGGGAGGAGAGCCGCTCCAGCAGTCGGGGAACCGGAGCGCGCTTCTCCCGGCAGAGGCAGCTCCAGACGCGCTCGGACTGCTCGAGCACCCGCGCGCGCTCCTTCTCCAGCTGTCCGAGGAACGTGGCCACCTCGCGCACACCCGCGCAGAACGCCTCGAGCTTCCGCTCCCCCAGCAGGTGCCGCTCGTGCGCCAGCCGGTACTCACCGAAGCGCCGGCGTGCGGTCTCGAACGAGCCGCCCTCGACGAGGCTGGCCACGTCGTCCAGCACCCGCGCCAGGTGCCGGTGCTCGGCCACCAGGTCGTGCCAGAGGTGCTCCCGGACTCGCTGGTCCCAATCGCCCACGTCCATCATTGCCCGCGCCCTCGCCACGAGCTAACGCCGGGCCTCACCGGCGTCATTCCGGAGCCACCGACACGCGCTACCCTGTCACGCGATCGTTACAGTCGTGCAGCGGCCGCCGTGCGGGGAGGCTGCTCGACCGCCCGGGCCTCCACCGGTGTGACAACCGTCGACGGGAACGTTGCGCGGCTCATGCCGGACTAGTCGATGCCGAGGCCGGTGATCTCCTCGCTGAGTGCCCACAGGCGTTCGGCGAGCGCCGGGTCCATCGCCCATGGCCGCACGCCACGCGGCTCCTGCGACTCTGCGGGCATGGGCTGCGCGATGTTGCAGTCCTCGCAGTAGACCCCGCCGAACCCGTCGAGTTGCCGGCTCACCGCGACCCACACCGTCGTCGCTGCCCCCTGCTCGACGGTCTTCAGCCGATCTCGGGCCCGCATCACGCGAGCCTCGGTCTCCTCGGGAGTCATGAACTTGCCGAGCGCCGTGAGGATGTTGCCGGGATGCACCGAGAAGGCCTTGACGCCCCGCGCGTTCGCCGCGATGGCGAAGAGCGCGTTGGCCGACTTCGACTGCCAGTAGGCCTTCCAGCGGTCGTACGGCATGCGCTCGAAGTTCCAGTCGTCGAAGTCGACCCCCGAACGGCGATGGCCGACCGACGACAGAACCACGATCCGGGGTGCCTCGGCCTTCCTCAGCGCGGGCCAGAGACGGACCGTGAGCTCGAAGTGCCCGACGTGGTTCGTCGCGAACTGCGACTCGATGTTGCGCGCAACCCGGGTGAGCGGATTTGCCATGATCGCCGCGTTGTCGATCAGGACGTCGAGCGGTCTGCCGTCCCTCAGGAAGCGGTCGGCGAAGGCGGCGATCGATGCGGGGTCGGTCAGCTCCATCGGCTCGACGGTCGCGAACCGTCCGACTGTTGCCCGTGCCTTCGCCAGGTCGCGGGCGGGGACCAGGACGTGGGCTCCGGCGGAGGCCAGCGCGCGCGTCGTCTCCAGCCCGATCCCCGCCGAGCCGCCGGTCACGATGACCGTCTTCCCGTGAAGATCGTGGCCCCGGATCACCTCGGCCGCGGTCGAGCTCCGGCCGAAGTCGGACGCGATGGGTGCCTGCGGGCTGGGCATGCGCGCTTCCATACCGACGCAGGGCCGCAGTCGTCCACCCGAGCCGCCGGACAGTTGCAGGAATGCAAACGCGTGCCCGCTTCGTGTGAGCCCGCGGCGAGAGGTCGACGGAGCGACCCCTCGCCACGGAGTGGTCGCTCAGCGGACGATCACCTGGCCCGACGTCATCGGCTGCAGCGGCAGGTTCGGCTGCGTCGTGCACGAGGCCGGGTTTCCGATGAACGAGAAGCTGATCTGATCACCGCTCTGGCCGTTGTCCTGCACCTCGGTGATGACCGGCAGGCCAGATAGGTCGGCGCCGGCAAAGGTGCCTGAGGTGATGGTGCCGCTCACCCAGGCAGTGTTGCCGGCGACGGAGAGACAGTTGATCTGCACATGGATGCCGCCTTGACCCTGACCGAACTGGTCCGTCCACTGGCCGGTCACTCGCCCGTTGGGGAGCTCGAGGGCCACCAGCGAGAAGTTCGCATCGGTGTGATTGGTGGCGTCCTGGTCGGGTCCGCCCACCGATACGAAGTGCCCGACGCCCTGAGCGAGGGCAGGGGCGGCGGTGAGCATGAGCCCACCGACGAGAAACATGGACCACGTTCGAAGCGTTCTCATCGTGTCCTCCCGGGAGCGGGGTGAAGCACGCGGCTGACGCAGCCGCGATCGGAGAGGACCCCGCCCCCAGGATCGGGACAGGGGAGGCCCCGTCGGCTGCCGCACCGCTCCCTGCGAACCGTCCGCCCCTCGCGGCAAGTTGCCGGCGCTCGCAGAGTTGCACCTCGCGAGCGCGTGGCATCTCCACCTCGAGTCGCGAACGGCCGCGACGCGACGTAAACGGCAGTCTCACGAACCGTCGATGGTGCTCAGAGCGATCGATCCGTGGTCGTGGGACGAACGTTCTACGTCACTTGGCGATCGCGAGCTCGCCGGCAGCCTCGAGCTCCTCCGCCGGTTCCTTCCGGTGCTCGGCCGCGATCAATAGATAGAACACCGGCACCACGAAGAGCGTGAACACCGTCCCCACGGTCATCCCGGTGACCAGCACCATGCCGATGCTGTTCCGTGCCTGCGAGCCGGGGCCGGTCACGAAGACCAGCGGCAGGTGACCGAACACCGTGGCCGCCGAGGTCATCAGCACCGGCCGGAGCCGGGTGAGCGCCGCTTCCCGGATGGCCGCCAGCTTCACCGCGCCCTCCTCCTGGAGCTTGTTCGCGAACTGGACGATCAGGATCCCGTTCTTCGCGATGAGCCCCACGAGGGTGATCAGGCCCACCTGGGAGTAGATGTTGATGGTGGTGAGGTCGAGGAAGCTGAAGACCAGCGCTCCGGAGATCGCCAGCGGCACCGAGCCGAGCAGCACGATGAGCGGGTCCCGGAAGCTCTGGAACTGGGCCGCGAGCACCAGGTAGATGAGGATCACCGCGAACAGCAGCGTCGTCGTGAGCGCTCCGCCCTCGCGACGGATCTGCCGCGACTCGCCGGCGTGGTCGAGGATGATGCCCCGCCCGGTGATCGCGCCCGCGGCCGTCTCCAGCACGCGCAGGCCCTCCTCCTTGGTCACCCCGGGCTTCACGCCGCCGAAGATCCGGACCGCGTTCCGCTGCTGGAACCGCTGCAGGGTGCGCGGCGCCGCCTCGGTCTCCACGTGGGTGAAGGACGAGACCGGCACCAGCTCACCGCGAGGGGTCTTGATCTTGAGGTCGAGCAGCGGAGCGATCGTCGCCCGCTCGGAATCGCCGATCTGGGGAATCACCTTGTAGCTGCGGTCGAAGTAGTTGAAGCGGTTCACGTACGCGCCGCCCAGGAGCGTCCCGAGCTCGCGACCGACCCCGGCGAGGTCCAATCCGAGATCCGCGACGCGCTCGCGATCGATGACCACCCGCGCCTCGGGCAGGTCCACCTTGAGGTCGGTGTCGACGTAGAGGAACTTGCCGCTCTTCCACCCCGCCGCGAGTACCTGGCCGACGGCGTCCTGGAGCTGCTCCACCGGCGCCGACGACTGGAGGATGAGCTCCACGTCGTACTGCCCCGGCGTGGGCAGCGGCGGGTCGAGCCGGGGGAACACTTGCAGCCCGGGGATCTGCGAGACCCTACCGAAGACCTCGCCATACATCTGCTCGGTGGACCGCGGCCGCTGCTTCCAGTCCTTGGTCACCATTCCGCCGAAGGCGCCCCAGTTCGAGGTCAGCGACCACATGAACTTCGCCTCGGGGAACGATTCGATCGCCTTCACCACCTCGAGCGAGGCGCGGTTGGTCGCCGCCAGCGACGAGTCGGGCGACGCCAGCATGAAGAGGCTGATGTGGCTCTGGTCCTCGACCGGGGCCAGCTCCTTGCGCGAGTAGCTGTAGAGCGGCCACGCCGCGAGCATCACTGCGACCGACGCGCCCACCACCGCCCAGCGCATCCCGATCGCTCCGTCCAGCAGACGGGAGTACGCCCGCCGGACCGCGTCGAAGCCGCGGTTCACCAGCGCCGTGAGCCGCGTCTCGTGCCCGTGCTCCTGGACGAAGCGGGAGCTCATCACCGGCGAGAGGGTGACGGCCACGATGCCGGAGACGACGACCGCCGCGGCCAGCGTGATCGCGAACTCGAGGAACAGCGACCCGGTCAGCCCGCCCTGGAAGCCGATCGGCGTGTAGACCGCCGCGAGCGTCACGGTCATCGCCAGGATGGGACCCACCAGCTCGCGCGCTCCCAGCAGCGCCGCCTCCCGTCGCGTGCGGCCCTCGCGGACGTGGCGCTCGACGTTCTCCACCACCACGATGGCGTCGTCGACCACCAGGCCCACCGAGAGCACGATGGCCAGGATGGTCAGGAGGTTCAGGCTGAAGCCCGCGGCGGACATGACGATCGCCGCGCCCACCAGCGAGATTGGCATCGCGACCAGCGGCACCAGCGCCGTCCGGACCGAGCCCATGAAGAGGAACACCACCAGGCCGACGATGAGGATGGTCTCGGTCAGCGTCTTCGAGATCTCCTGGAGCGCGTCCTCCATGAAGACTGTCGCGTCGTAGGCCATCTGCATGTCGACGTCCGGGGGCAGGGTGGGGCGGATGCGGTCCATCTCCGCCCGGAGCCGGTGCGCGACCTCGATCTCGTTGACGCCGACCAGCGGCCACACGCCCAGGTAGACGGCCTCCTTCTGGCCGTACTTGGCGACCGTCGTCGCCTCCTCGGCGCCGAGCTCCACCGTGGCCACGTCCCTCAGCCGGACGATGGCGCCCTTGCGCTCGGCCACGATGAGGTCCTTGAACTCGTCGGGCGACCGGAGATCGGTGTTGGTCAGCAGATTCACCTGGACCAGGTTCCCCTTGGTCTGTCCCACCGCCGCCAGGAAGTTGTTGCGCAGGAGCGCCGCGTAGACGTCACCGGGAGCGAGGCCCACCGCCGAGAGACGCGCGGGATCGATCCACACGCGCATCGCGAGCTGGCGGCCGCCCTCGAACGTCACCCGCTGCACGCCGGGGAGCGTGGACAGCTGCGGCTGGAGCGTTCGCAGGAGCCAGTCGGTCATCGCCGGCCCGTCGCGCTGGGGAGAGGTGAAGCTCAGGTAGAACGAGGCATACGGCCGGTCCGCGCGCTGGACCTCGACCACCGGCGGCTCGGCCTCGGCCGGGAGCTCCGTCCGGACCTGCTGCAGGCGCGCGGTCACCTCGGCGAGCGCGGCGACGCTGCTGTGGCCCAGCTTGAGGTGCACGGTCACGGTGCTCAGGCCGGCGCGGCTGGTGGACTCGAGGTAGTCCACGCCGCTGATCGCCGAGACCGAGCGCTCGATGGGCGTGGTGAGAAAGCCGCGGACCGTCTCGGCGCTGGCTCCCGTGTACACGGTGGTGATGACTACCGAGGAGCTCTCGATCTTCGGGTACTGCTGCACCGGAAGACCGCTCAGCGCCCGCCACCCCACGAGAAGGATGACGAGGTTGACGACGACCGCGAGGACCGGATGCTTGATGAAGATGTCGGTGAAGGAACGCACCGTGGCTCTCCTCGTCACTCGCGCCGCGCCGACGCGCTGCCCGGCGTGGGCTGGACCTTCGCGGACTCGCGCAGCTTGAAGGACCCCGAGGCCGCGACCTGCTCGCCGGGGGAGAGGCCCTTGAGGATCAGCACCGAGTCACCCACCACCGGCCCGCTGGACACGGTGCGCTCGTGGGCACGGAGCGTCCCGCCCGGGTCCGCGGCAAGCACCCACACGTGATCTCCACCTGGGCCCTTGCGAACGGCCGTCGCGGGCACCGCCACCGCCTTGCTCGTGGCTCCCAGCGGCACCTGGACGCGGACCGAGGCGCCCGGCGCCGGCAACTCGCCGGTCCCGGAGATGCGGGCGCGGACCATGGCGTTTCGGGTCCCGGGGTCGACCTTCGCGTCGATGGCCACGATGCGTGCCGAGATCGGCTCCGCCCCGTCGGAGGTCACGATCTCCACCGCCCCGCCGTGATTCAGGGACGCGGCGACGCTCTGAGGCACCGAGAAGTCCACGTTCTCCTGGTCGGCGACTCCCTGGAGCGTGGTGAGCTGGACTCCCTCGTTGAGGAACTGGCCAACGTGCACGTCGGCGAGGCCCACGCGGGCACGGAACGGCGCCCGGATGACCTTCTTGGCGATGATCGCCTTCAGCCGTTCCACCTGGGCCAGGGTGACGTCGCGCTGCGCGCGGGCCTGATCCACCTCGGCCTCGGCGTTGGCCTCGTGCTGCCGGAGGTAGACGTGCCGGCGAAGCGTGGTCTCGGCGAGCGCCGCCTGCGCCTCGAGCGCGTGCAGGTCCGCCGTCTCCACCGAGGTGTCGAGCGCGACCAGGACGGTCCCGGCCTCGACGATGGCGCCCGGGGTGAGCGAGACATGGTGAACGGTGCCGGGCAGCTCGTTCCGGAGGGTGATGGATTCCAGCGCCAGCACCGTCCCGATGGCGGTGGTGGTCTCGCGGTGCTCGGTGGGCGTGGCGGTGGCGACGGTCACCACCTCGACCGGTTCGGGCTGGGTGGCGGACCGCTCGGCCACGAGACGGCTGTGCTTCCAGGCGGCGAGCACGGTTCCGGTGGCCAGGAGCACGACGACCAGGACCAGCGACCCGATGCGGCGACGAACGACGGTGGACGGCTGCATGCTCGGAACTCCTCCCAGGCTCGGTCGGGGAGCAGTTCTAAGAGCGTCAAACTCAGCTCGCCACCAAACTGCGCGGACCGCGACGCTCGTTCAGGTATGCGCGGTCGGCGCGACGCGTCGGATCAGTTCGGCGGCGTAGGCGGCGATCACGTCCCGGCGGACCTCGTAGAACATGTACTGCCCGCGGCGTCGCTCGACGATGAGGCCGGCCTTCACCAGGATGTCCATGTGGTGGGAGACCGTCCCCTTGGACACTCCCGCCTCCCGGCAGAGCTCCTGGCAGGAGTACTCCGTCGCGCTGCCGATGGACTCGAGCAGCGCCACGCGGCGCGGGTCAGACAGTGCCCTGGAGACCGTCCGGAACTGCTGGAGGGTGAGGGCGGGTCGGGGAAGGGTGGCCAAGTTCGACTGGTACCAAACTAGCACCCGCGCCCGTCCGCTGCATGGATGGGGCCCCCGGCGAGTCTTGCTGGCGAATTCTGGGCACCGGCCCAGGGCGTCCGGGTCGTTCGGCAGCGGACTTTTTCCGGGTTTCCGGACGAGCCGCGGCCTCCCGGAGCCGGCGAGCGAGCACGATCATGCACCGTGCCCACGGATCTCCTGACGACCGGTATCGAGGGACTCGACCATGTGCTGAGGGGGGGGCTCCCGCGGCGCCGCATCTACCTCCTGCGTGGCTTGCCGGGAGTCGGCAAGACGACCCTCGGGATGCAATTCCTGATGGAAGGGGCACGGAAGGGGGAACGAGGCCTCTACCTCACCTTCTCCGAGACCCGGGACGAGCTCGTCGCGGTGGCCAAGTCGCACGGCTGGTCCATCGACGGGTTCCGCGTCCATCCCCTGGCGACGCCCGAGGAGAGCTTCGAGGCCCAGAAGCCGACGACGCTCTTCCACCCGGCCGAGGTCGAGCTCACGGAGACCGCCGAACGCGTGCTCGCACTGGTGGACGAGGACAAGCCTCACCGGATCGTCATCGACTCTCTCTCCGAGATGCGCCTCCTGGCCGGAGATTCCCTCCGCTACCGCCGGCAGATCCTCGCGCTGAAGCAGCAGTTCGCCACCCGCGACGCGACCGTCCTCTTCCTGGACGACGCGACCGGCTCCCCCGGCGACACCCAGCTCGAGACGCTTGCGCACGGGGTGATTCTCCTGTCGCGCACCGCGCCGGCGTATGGCGCGGTTCGACGGACCCTCGAGATCGCCAAGCTCCGGGGAGTCGACTACCTGACCGGTGCGCACGACTTCGCCATCGTCCATGGCGGGCTCGAGGTGTACCCACGGCTGGTCGCCGCCTCCCACCATCGTGAGTTCCAGGACGAGCTCCTGCCCAGCGACGTTCCCGGACTGGACACGATGCTCGGGGGCGGGCTCCAGCGCGGAACCAGCACGATCCTCCTCGGCCCGGCGGGAACCGGAAAGTCGAGCGTTGCCTCCCAGTACGCCGAGGCAGCAGTGGCTCGAGACGGGCGCGTGGCCTGGTTCACCTTCGACGAGAACCTCGCCGTCTTCCACAAGCGGACCCAGGGTCTGGGATTCCGGTTCCCGCAGAACCCTCTCTTCAACATCCGGCAGGTCGATCCCGCGGAGATGTCGCCGGGTGGGTTCGCTCAGGCCGTCCGTGAGCAGGTGGAGAAGAACGACGTTCGGCTCCTCGTCCTCGACAGCCTGAACGGGTACCTCATGGCCTTGCCGGAGGAGCGATTCCTCCTGCTCCACCTGCATGAGCTGCTCAGCTATCTCGCGCGGCTGGGCGTCACGACGGTCATGACGCTGACCCAGCACGGGATGGTGGGCCGGATGGACACCCCCGTGGACGTCACCTACCTCGCGGACACCGTGTTCCTCCTTCGGTTCTTCGAGGCCGCTGGCCGGGTCCGCAAGGCCATTTCGGTGCTGAAGCGCCGGGTGGGAAAGCACGAGGACGCCATCCGCGAGTTCCAGTTGACGGATCAGGGGGTCAGCGTCGGGGAACCCCTGACCCACTTCCAGGGCGTCCTCACCGGTGTCCCAGACATGCGTCAACCGGTTCGTCAAGGGAGAGGCAAGGGGTGAGCGGTCTCGTCGGCCTCACCCGTCTGGAGGAACGCACCCTGGTGCTCGCGCCCACCGGTCGTGACGCCGCGCTCGCGGCAGACATGCTCGGTCGCTCCGACCTTGCGGCCGACGTGTTCCGGGACGCGGCGTCGCTGGCCATGGGGATGGAGGTGGGAGCCGGGGTGGTGCTGATCGCCGAGGAGGCCCTCTCGCCGGATGCTCTCCGCATCCTCAGCGTTTCTCTGGAGAAGCAGCCTCCCTGGTCCGACCTGCCGGTCCTGGTCTTCGTCGCCGCGGGCGAACGACACGCCGCACCGGAGCGCCTCGAGCTGATGTCCAGCCAGCTCGGCAACGTGACCCTGGTGGAGCGCCCGGTGCGGGTGGCGACCCTGGTGACCGCGGTGCGGGCCGCGTTGCGCGCACGTCGCCGGCAATACGCCGCCCGGGCCACCATGGAAGCGCTGCAGCTCCGCGAGGCCGAGCTCCGTGTCGCCGACCAGCGCAAGGACGAGTTCCTGGCGATGCTCGCGCACGAGCTCCGCAATCCGATGGCGGCGCTCTCGGTGGCCCTGGAGCTGCTCGCGACCGGTGCGGACGGCTCGCCGCGCTCGACGCGACTTCATGACACGGCCCGCAGACAGATCCAGCACCTGGTCCGCCTGGTGGACGATCTGCTGGAGATCTCTCGCATCACCCGCGGCACGTTCGAGCTGCGTAGGGTCGATCTCGATCTACGTCCGGTGTTCGAGGCGGCCGTGAACGACGCTCGCCCGCTCCTGGAAGCGCGGGACATCGTCGTGGCGGTCACCTCCACGACGGGGAGCGTTCCGATCCATGCGGACGCGACCCGTGTCGAGCAGGTGATCTCGAACCTCCTGTCCAACGCGGCCAAGTTCACCGAGCCGGGTGGAAAGGTCGAGATCGCGCTCGGCGTGTTCGGTCAGGAGGCCCTCCTGGTGGTGCACGACACGGGGCGTGGCATCCCGGATCGGATGACCGACCAGGTCTTCGAGCCCTTCGTCCAGGTGGACCCGGGTCTGGATCGAGCGAAGGGCGGGCTCGGGCTCGGC
>CAZDSB010000058.1:0-2515 GCA_964507515.1 uncultured Myxococcaceae bacterium | reverse complement strand
CGGCCTGGGCGTCCGGCTCTTCCGGCGACACGGGAGCGGGGCCGCTCGCCGCCAGGAGCGCCAGCACGTTCACCAGCAAGAGCATCGAGCCTCCATCGCCCCGCCACAGTTCTACGCGACTCTGGCCGCGCGCTCAAGCCGTGTCGCGCGCTCAAGCCGTTGCGCCGGGACGCGCATTTCCGGTAGCCTTCCGCCGCGCTGCAACCCTCGGCCGGTCGCTCGCCGCCCGTCGTTCGCATCGACGTCATTCGGAGTCTTTCTGGACGAGGTGGAAGATCAAGCCTAGAGGAATGGGAAGGACTGCCGCGTTACCCAATTCGGGTAGACTGTTACCCAATATGGGTAAGGCTTCTCCCCGCAGCGCGCTCACCGCTGCTCTCTTCTCGCCGGTCCAGGAGCGAGTGCTCGCTCTCTTGTTCGCCGAGCCCCAGCGACAGTTCCAGATCTTCGACCTCATTCGCTTCGCGCGTGGGGGCAGCGGTGCGGTTCAGAGGCAGGTACAGCGGCTGATGGAGGCCGGTATCGTCGAGGTGACGCGAAGTGGCAAGAAGCGGCTCTATCGGGCGCGAGCCGACTGTCCCATCTTTCCTGAGCTACACGGTCTCATCCGCAAGACGGTCGGACTTGTCGAGCCGCTGCGCCGCGCGCTAGCCCCGCTACGCGCCCAGGTCGATTTCGCCTTCGTGTTTGGGTCGGTAGCCAAGGGGACGGAGCGAGCGGGCAGCGACGTCGACCTCCTGGTCGTCTCGCAAGAACTTGGCTACGGGGATGTTTACGAGGCCGTCATCGCGGCCGAGAAAGTGCTCGGCCGACCGATCAACCCGACGGTCATGTCGCCAGACGAGTGGACGAAGAGACGAGCCGGACCGGACTCCTTTGCGGCGCGCATTGCGAGACAACCGAAGCTGTTCGTGATCGGGTCTGAGGATGACCTCGCCTGAACTCGACCGGCTCGTATCCACAGGTCTCCTCCAGAAGGAACCGCCTGGGGGTTCGGAGATCAACGGCTTGATAGCGTCGGCAGACGCGCGGCTCGCCGACGCCCGGAGAGGCGTCAACTCGCTTGATAGCCGTTTTGACCTGGCTTACAACGCCGTCCATGCGCTCGCCACTGCGGCGCTCCGGTCCCACGGTTACCGAGCGCAGAAGCGGTACGTCGTCTTCCAGACTCTCGGTCTGACGTTGGGAGTGGACACGGTGACGTGGCGGGTGCTCGACAGGTGCCACCGTGCCCGCAATGAGACCGAATACCAGGGTGCGACGCACGTCAACGAGAAGATGGTTGCGGATTTGATCGCGGCCGCATCCGTCGTTCAGGACGCGCTCCACAAGCTGGTCCGATCCAGGCCGAAGGGGCGGTGACCTCCCCCGACTTCGGTCTCACCTACACCAGCCCGGCTCCGTAGCGCCGCGAGTTCGCTACGGGCGCCGCAGGGCGGCCGGCCGCACGAAGTCCCACACCCGGGCCAGCCAGGGCGAGCCGAAGCGGACGCCGCGGATCTCCGCCTCCGCCAGCAGCGAATAGGCGACGGGCGTGATCAGGAGGGTCGGGAGCAGGCACAGCATCTGCCCGCCGATGATGGTGACCGCCACCGCCGAGCGTTGGGCCGAGCCCGCCCCGATCCCGAGCGCGGTCGGGATGAGGCCGGCCACGATCGCGAACGTCGTCATCAGGATCGGGCGCAGGCGCACGTGGTTGGCCTGGAGGATGGCCTCCCTCAAGGTCATCCCCTCCTCGCGCAGCTTGTTCGTGTAGTCCACCTGCAGGATGCCGTTCTTCTTCACGATCCCGAGCAGGAGGAGCACCCCCAGCGCGCTCCAGAGGTTCAGCGTGCGTCCGGTCAGCCACAGCGACAGCAGGGCGAACGGGATGGCCAGGGGCAGGCTGAGCATGATCGTGAAGGGGTGCAGGAAGCTGTCGAACTGCGCGGCCAGCACCATGTACATGAAGATGGAGGCGAGGAGGAACGCGATGATGAGGTTGTGCGTGGTCTCGTCCAGGATCTTCACCGAGCCCGTGAACTTGTAGCCGTAGCCGGGAGGCAGCCCCACCTTGCGGATCTCCTCGCCGGCGGCCCGGGCGGCCGCGTCCAGGGGGAAGCCGGGCGCGTTGTTGGCGAAGATCTGCACCTGGAACTGGCGGTTGTAGCGCTCGATGCGGGCGGGGCCCACGCCGCGCTCGATGGAGGCCACGTTGTCGAGGCGGACCTGGCCGATCTTCGACGACGGGATGGCCAGGCGGGCCAGCACCTCCGGGTTCTTCTGCTGCTCGGGCTGGAGCTGGAGGGTGACGTCGTACTGCTCGTCCCCCTCCTTGTAGGTCGAGATCTGGTCCTCCCCCGCGATCATCAGGCGCACCGCGTTGCCCACGTCGGCCGCGCGCACGTCCAGGTCGGAGGCGCGCTGGCGGTCGATCTTCACCTCCAGCTCCGGGCTGTTGATGCTGACGGAGGTGTCCACGTCGGTGAGGCCGGGGATCTTGCGAATGCGGTCGGCGGCCTCGCGGGCGATGCGG
>CAZDSB010000057.1:0-4373 GCA_964507515.1 uncultured Myxococcaceae bacterium | reverse complement strand
AGCGAGCTCAGGAGCACCCGCCGGAGCGAGTTGCCCAGGGTGGTCCCGAAGCCGCGCTCGAGCGGCTCGGCCACGAACTTGCCGTAGGTCTGGGAGACGGACTCCTGGTCGATCTCCATCCGCCGAGGCTTGATGAGATCGCGCCAGTTCCTCGCGTTGAACGCTTCAGCCATGACTGCTTCCTTCCTTCTTCCCGGTCGCGTCACCCACATACCCGTCCGAATGACGGGAGGACGCGCCGCTCACTGCGACTGCGGTGCTGCTTACTTCGAGTACAACTCGACGATCAGCTGCTCCTGGATCGGCATGGTGAGGTCCTCGCGGTTCGGGACGCTCTTCACCGTGCCCTTCATCGCCTTCTTGTCGAGCTCGATCCACTGAGGGACGCCGCGCCGGTCCACCGTCTCCAGCGCCTCGGCGATGCGGATCATCTTGCGGCTCTTCTCCGCGACCTCGATGCCCGTCCCGGGCTTCACCTCGAAGGACGGGATGTTCACCCGCTTGCCGTTCACCATGAAGTGACCGTGCCGGACCAGCTGGCGGGCCTCGGCCCGGGTGTCGGCGAAGCCCATGCGGAAAACCACGTTGTCCAGCCGCAGCTCCAGCAGCTGGAGCAGGGTCTCACCGGTCTTGCCCTTGGCGTGCGCGGCGCGGTGGAAGGAGCCCCGGAACTGCGACTCGAGCAGCCCGTACATGCGCTTGACCTTCTGCTTCTCGCGGAGCTGGGTGCCGTAGCCGCTGAACTTCACGCGGCCCTGGCCGTGCTGACCCGGGGGGTACGGGCGGCGCTCGATGGCGCACTTGTCGGTGTAGCAGCGGTCCCCCTTCAGATACATCTTGAGGTTCTCGCGGCGGCAGATGCGGCAGGCGCTGGCGGTGTAGCGAGCCAAGTGGGGTTCTCCGAGGTGGTCTAGACGCGGCGGCGCTTCGGCTGCCGGCATCCGTTGTGAGGAATGGGGGTCACGTCGCGGATCAACGAGATCTTCAGGCCGGCTGCAGCGAGCGCGCGGAGAGCCGACTCGCGACCGGCACCGGGGCCCTTCACCATCACGGTCACGTTCTTCAGTCCGTGCTCCATCGCCTTGGCGGCGGCGTCGCCGGCCGCGACCTGCGCGGCGAACGGCGTCGACTTGCGGCTGCCCTTGAAGCCACGGGCGCCGGCAGACGACCAGGAGATGACGTTCCCGGAGACGTCGGTGATGGTGATGATCGTGTTGTTGAAGGTGCTCTGGATGTGCACCACGCCGTTGAGGATGTTCTTCCTGCCCTTCCGCTTCAGGCGCTTTTCGGCGGCGCCGGGGACGGCCGCTGCGGCGGTGGCGTCGGGTGCGGGGGCTGCGGCGGGGGGCGTGACTTCGTCGGCCATTCGAATCTCTCGTCAGTCCTGAATCGGGTTACGCCCGGGTGGTGGTCGGAGCGGTGGCCTTTGGCCGGATGATTCCGCGCTTCGGGCCCTTGCGGGTCCGGGCATTGGTGTGGGTGCGCTGGCCGCGGACGGGCAGGCCCTTGCGGTGCCGCAGGCCGCGGTAGCAGCCGAGGTCCATCAGCCGCTTGATGTTCATGGTGACCTCGCGCCGGAGATCGCCCTCGACCTTGTAGTCGGCCTCGATGATCTCGCGGATGGCGCGGGTCTGCTCCTCGGTGAGGTCCTTGGTCCGCGTGGCCAGGTCGATCCCCGCCTTGGTCACGATGTCCTGGGCGGTCTTGTTGCCGATCCCGTAGATGTACTGGAGGGAGATCACCACCCGCTTTGCGGGGGGAAGGTCGACGCCGGCGATGCGAGCCATGCTGGTTCTGGTTCCTCGTTCCCTGGCCGGGCCTCAGCCCTGCCGCTGCTTGTGACGCGGGTTCGCCGCGCAGATCACCCGGACGACCCGCTTCCTGCGGATCACCTTGCACTTGTCGCAGATCTTCTTCACCGACGCGCGGACCTTCATGGCGACACCGACTCCTGATCGAGCGGCCTCGTCCTGCCGGCCACTCCTGAAAGCTCTCGTTCTTCTTGCTGGGGGGACTACTTCGCCCGGTACGTGATGCGGCCCCGGGTGAGGTCGTACGGCGACAGCTCCAGCTTCACCTTGTCGCCGGGGAGGATCCGGATGAAGTGCATCCGCATCTTTCCCGAGATGTGCGCCAGCACCTTGTGGCCGCCGTTATCCAGGACCACCCGGAACATGGCGTTGGGGAGCGGCTCGATGACCGTCCCTTCCACCTCGATGGCGTCGTCCTTTGGCACAGCGGCGACCCTCTCCGCTCTTCGAAATCTTGGCAGACTGACCCCTTCGACAAACGCACTGCGTAGACGAGAAAGCGCGCCGCCATACCAGCCGCGACGCGCCGAAGCAAGGTCTTCTACCGGCCAGGCCTCGACATTTCAAGCCGTTGTCCCTCGTGAGGGGCGGGTCAGCACGTCGTGCCCGTCCTCCGTCACGAGGATGGTGTGCTCCCAGTGCGCCGAGAGCCGGCCGTCGAGGGTCACCGCCGTCCAGCCGTCATCGAGGACATCGACCCCCGGGCCCCCTGCGTTGACCATGGGTTCGACGGCCAGGACCATCCCCGGCCGCAAGGATTCCAGTGTACCTGGACGGCCATAGTTCGGGATCTGGGGCGCCTCGTGGAGCTTCCGGCCGATGCCGTGCCCCACGAAGTCCCGCACGACGCTGAAGCCCAGCCGCTCGACGTGGGCCTGGACCGCGTGCCCGATGTCCCCGATGCGGTTGCCGGGCTTGATGGTGGCGATGGCGGCCTCGAGCGAGTCCCGGGTGGCCTCCGAGAGCCGTCGGGCCTCGTCCGACACCTTCCCCACCAGCACCGTGCGGGCCGAGTCGCCGTAGAAGCCCTCCACCGAGACCCCGAAGTCGAGCTTCATGAGGTCGCCCTCGGCCAGCTTCCGGGTCTTGCTGGGGATGCCGTGGACGACCTCCTGGTTCACGCTCGCGCAGAGCACGGCGGGGAAGCCGCGGTACCCCTTGAAGGCGCTCTTCGCCCCCTTCTCCTTGATGAGGCGCTCGGCGAGCTGGTCCAGGTCCCAGGTGGTGACGCCCGGGGCTACGGCGGCCTCGAGCGCATCGAGGATCTCCGCGACGACCCGTCCGGCGCGCCGCATCCGGTCGATCTCCGGCGCGCTCTTGAGCTCGACTGCCATCCTCGATGCCTTAACGCTGCTTCAGGCCCGCCACCACGGCGGCCTCGATGGCCTCGGGTGCACCGACTCCGTCCACCACCCGGAGGAGCCCGCGCCGGGCGTAGAAGTCCTTCAGCGGCGCGGTGGATGCCTCGTAGGCCTGCATCCGGGTCCGCACGCTCTCCGGCTTGTCGTCCTCGCGCTGCACCAGCGATGCGCCGCACAGGTCACAGAACCCCTCGCGCCGGGGCGGGTTCTGCACGATGTGGTACACGCTGCCGTCCCGCGGACAGCTGCGCCGGCCGGAGATGCGCTCCACCAGCGTCTCGATCGGCACCTCGAGGGAGACGACCGCGTCGAGCTTCTTCTTGTGCTGGCCCAGCGCCGCGTCGAGCTTCTCGGCCTGGGGGATGGTCCGGGGGAAGCCGTCGAGGATGAAGCCCTTCGCGGCGTCCGGCTGGAGTAGCCGGTCCTTGACGATGCTCACCACCAGGTCGTCCGGAACGAGCTTGCCGGACGCCATGATCGGACCGGCCTGCTTGCCGAGCTCGGTCCCGTCCTTCACCGCCTGCCGGAGGATGTCCCCAGTCGAGACCTGCGGGATGCCGAAGCGCCCTGCCAGCCGCTTCGCCTGCGTTCCCTTTCCCGCGCCTGGTGGTCCGAGCAGGACCAGGTTCATGAGCTCCCCTCCCGCGACGGCGACCTCTGACGACTATGCAGCCGGCCGCATGCGACCGCGGATGCGCGGCCCGCGTGAACCGGCGAAGCCCTCGTAGTTGCGGCTGATGAGGTGCCCCTCGATCTGCTGCACCGTGTCCAGCGCCACGCCCACCACGATGAGCAGCGCCGTTCCGCCGAACTGGAAGGGCAGCCCGCCGAAGGCCGGGTTGGAGAGGATGGAGGGGATGACGCAGATGAGGGCCAGGTAGATCGCGCCGCCGAAGGTGATGCGGTTCAGCACGCCCGAGATGTACTCCGCCGTCTGGCGGCCGGGCCGGATGCCGGGGATGTACCCGCCCTGCTTCTTGATGTTGTCCGCGACGTCGTCCGCGCGGAAGGTGAGCGTCGTGTAGAAGTAGGTGAAGAAGATGATCAGGAGGACGAACACGCCGTCGTACAGCCAGGCGTTTCCCTCCAGCGCGTGCTGCACCGTGGCCAGCCCCGGCAGCCAGTTCCCCAGCGTGGCCGGGAAGCTGAGGATCGCTCCGGCGAAGATGGGGGGAATCACGCCCGAGGTGTTCACCTTCAT
>CAZDSB010000056.1:0-18982 GCA_964507515.1 uncultured Myxococcaceae bacterium | reverse complement strand
AGGATGGTCGAGCCGCCCAGCTTCTTGAGAACCGAGATCGACAGCACCGCCACCGGGATGGACGCGGAGACGGTGAGGCCGGCCTTGAGGGCGAGGTAGACGGTGGAGGCGCCGAAGAGGAGCCCGAAGAACACCCCCACGCCGATCGCCTTCGGCGTGAACTCCTTCATCTGCACATCATCGGAAACGTACGGGCGGAACTCCTCCTCGACGGCGGCGGCGGGCTGTGGCGCAGCGGGGTCGACTGCCATCTGGGTGGGCCTCCCTCCCTCAGCAGAAGGGTCGGCATTGAGGCAGGGCGGTCCCCCCCGCTGTCAAGAGCTTCCGCCCTCCCGGGCGAATCCGGGGTGAAGCGGGGCCTGGCCTGCGGTAGAGACCCGCCCCCAGGAATGCCCAAGCCGATCCTCATCTGGCCCGACAAGGTCCTGTCCACACGGACCCGCCCCGTGACCGAGTTCGGCCCGGCGCTCGATCCCCTGCTCGAGGAGATGATGGAGTCCCTGCGCGCGGCGGAGGGGATCGGCATCGCGGCGAACCAGATCGGCGTCTCCCTCGCGATCGCCTGGGTCGGCCGGGAGGACGGCACCTTCTTCGAGATCGCCAACCCGGCAGTGCTGGAGAAGACCGAGCCCCTGAGCCTGGAGGAGGGCTGCCTCTCCGTCCCCCACGAGTGGGAGCAGACCCCGCGATTCGGGAAGGTCCGGGTGCGCTACCAGGACCGGACCGGCGCCGAGCACGAGCTTGTGGCCGAGGGGCGCCTGGCCCACGTCCTCCAGCACGAGATCGACCACCTCGAGGGCACGACCTTCGTCGAGCACCTCTCGCAGCTCAAGCGGGCGCTGATCCGGAAGCGGATGCAGAAGCTCCAGAAGGAACGCGCCGCCGAGGCCGAGGGCGGGCACGTCCACTCGGACGACTGCGACCACGACTGAGACCCGCCGGCGAGGCCCTTCCGCTCCTGGCGCAACGCGTTGGTCTGCCGGTCGACGCGGGTGACCGTCGGCGCTCACCGCCGCTGCGGATTCGTCGTCGGAGGGGCCCCGCCCGTGCGAGTCTCGGGCCCCCGTGACCACCGACGACCGCAACTTTCGCCTCTCCCGGGACGTGCTCCCGCGGCGAGTCCAGGCCCTGCTGACCCTGGACATGGATGCGCGCAGCTTCGCCGGCGACGCCGAGCTCACCCTCTCAGTGGAGCGCCCCGTCCGGAGCATCGTCCTCCACGCGGTGGAGCTGGACGTCTCGCACGCGGAGGTCCAGGTCGGCGGCACCATTCGCCGGGCGCGGGTCCAGGTCCGGCCGGTGAGCGAGACGGTCCTCCTCGAGCTCGACGATGAGCTTCCCGCCGGCGAGGCCCGGCTCCTCCTCCGCTGGACCGGCCGGTTCACCGAGGGTCTGCGGGGGCTGTACCTGGCCGGTTCCGTCGCCGCGACCCAGTTCGAGGCCGCGGATGCGCGCCGCGTCTTCCCCTGCTTCGACGAGCCCGCCTTCAAGTGCGCCTGGGCGCTGACCGTGAAGGTGCCACCCAGCCTCGTCGCCCTGAGCAACGGCCGGGTGCTCGCGGAGGAGCTCGAGGGCTCGCGCCGCAAGGTGCGGTTCGCCGAGACCGAGGTGCTCCCCAGCTACCTCGTGGCGCTCGTCGTGGGTCCCCTGGTCTCGACCAGCGAGGAGACGGCGGTCGGCGTCCCGGTCCGGACCTGGTGCCTCGAGGAGAAGCGGGCCCTGCTCGGCTTCGGACAGCAGGCGGCGCTGGCGGTGCTGCCGATGCTCCAGGACTACTTCGGGCTCCCCTACGCCTTCGGCAAACTGGACCAGGTCGGCATCCCCGACTTCGAGGCCGGGGCGATGGAGAACGCGGGCCTCATCACCTACCGCGAGCTCGCGCTCCTGCTCGATCCGGCCACCGCTCCGCTCGCGGTGCAGAAGCGGGTCGCCGAGGTCGTCACCCACGAGCTCGCCCACCAGTGGTTCGGCAACTGGGTCACCATGGTGTGGTGGGACGACCTCTGGCTCAACGAGGCCTTCGCCACCTGGATGGCGTACAAGATCGTCGACCGCTGGCGCCCGGACTGGCGGGTGTGGCTCGACTTCGACTCGGGCAAGGCGACGGCGCTCCACCTCGACGCGCTCCGCTCCACTCATCCCATCCGGGGCACGGTCGCCAACGCTGGCGAGGCCACCGAGAGCTTCGACGCCATCACCTACGAGAAGGGCGGCGCGGTCCTGCGGATGATCGAGGGATTCCTGGGGGAGGAGTCGTTCCGCGCGGGGATCCGCGACTACATGCGCAAGCACGCGCGGGCGAACGCAGTCGCGGACGATCTGTGGGGCGCGCTCGCTCGCGCCTCGCACGCTCCGGTGGTGGAGCTGGCCAACGCCTGGATCCGCCAGAGCGGCTTTCCGGTGGTGAGCGTCTCGCTCGAGGGCACCCGCGTCCGGCTCTCGCAGGAGCGCTTCTTCTCCGAGCCCGGGCAGAGCGGGGCCGAGACCTGGCCGGTGCCCCTCGTGCTCGCGTGGGGCGACGACACCGGGCGCCACACCCGGACCTTCCTCCTCGAGCGGCGGACCGGTGAGGTCACGCTCGAGGCCTCGGGGCCGGTGCGGTGGCTCGACGCGAACGCCGGCTCGACCGGGTTCTACCGGGTCTCGTACTCGGCCGAGCTGCTCGCGGCGCTCGGGAAGTCGCTCGGGGCGCTGCTCCCCGCCGAGCGGATCGGACTGCTGGCCGACCAGTGGGCCCTCGTGCGCGCCGGCCGGGCGCGGATCGCGGATTTCCTCGACCTGGCGCTGGCCTTTGGCGACGAAGCAGATCACGCGGTGCTCGACGAGCTGGTGGGCCGGCTCGGCTACGTCGAGGCGCGGCTGGTGGACGGCGAGGACCAGGAGCGGTTCCGTCGCCTGGTGGAACGCCTCTTCCTCCAGCGGTTCCAGACGATGGGCTGGGATCCGGTCGCCGGCGAGACGGACCAGGATCGGCTCCGGCGAGCTGCCCTGCTGAGGGCGGTGGCCGGGGTGGCGCGCGCCCGCTCGGTGCTGGCCGAGACGGCACCACGGGTGGACCGGGTGCTGAACGGGCAACGCACGGCGCTGGACCCCAACCTGGTGGACACGGCGGTCGCGGTCACCGCGCGCGATGGCGATGCCGAGCTGTTCGATCGACTGCGGGCGGCGTTCCCGCGCGAGGCGGATCCAGCTGTGAAGCGGCGCTACCTGCTGGCCCTCACCGCCTTCGAGGGGCGAGAGCTGGCGAAGCGCGCCGAGGGCATGCTCCTCGACCCGGTGGTGCCGCTCCAGGACTTCGCCTCGTTCGTGCACGGGCTGCTCGCCAACCGCGTCGCGCGCGAGCCCGGCTGGAAGCTGATCCGCGACCGCTGGTCCTCCATGACCGAGAAGACGGCGCAGGCGCCGATGCTGCTGCGGCGAGTCGTCGAGGCGCTCGGGAACCTGCGCGAGCGGCGGCACCTCGACGAGGCCCGTGCCTTCCTCGAGGCGCACCCGGTGCCGGAGGCGCAACAGGCCGTCGCGCAGACCCTGGAGCGGCTGGCGCAGGACGTCGCGCTGCGCGAGCGGCTGGTTCCCGAAGTGTCCGTGTGGCTCCGCGGGCGGTGAGCCGATCGATGTCCGGGCGAGGATTCTCGGGCGCCGGCGCAAGAGAGTGCGCCCAGCCCCGGTCCGGGCGGGCTCCGCCGAGGGCAGCGCCGAGCCCTCGTCACGACGAGGTGTGATCACGAGGTGTTCGGCACCGTGTGGTCCGGGCGAACGCTGGAATCGAGGAAAGCGAGGTGTCCGAGGAAAGCGAGGTGTCTGACACCTCGAGTCCGGACACCTCGAGCCGGCTGGACGCTGAGGACGAGCTCCGAAGCGGGTAGCGTGCGTGTGATGGCTTGCTGGCCTCGGCGGGTGTGGATCCTCGAGCTCGTGGTCTACGCCGCGCTCATGCTCGCCTTCGGCGCGCTCCTCGGGCCCAGCTCTGGCGACGGAGGGGCCGTCGGCTCGGTACTCCGGGAACGATCCGCACGCCTGGTCTCGTTCGGCGGGATCGCCGCGGCGTACATCGCGCTCGCGGTTTCTGCTCGGGTCCGTCGGCGAAGGGGGCTCCGGGCGCGACCCCGGGCCATCGAAGCTCTGGAGGCCCTCGACCTCTCTTGTGCCGCCTCACGAGAAGAGTTCGTCGCCCGGGCCGCTTCCTACGCGAAAGCCTGCCCCGACACCGTAGGTGATCTGATCTCCAGGCTGGTGGACGCGCTGCGGTGGAGCCGCCCGGACCGGCAGGATTTCACCGCCCTGGCGCCGATCTTGGACAGGGCACGCGAGCGTATTCGCGTCGAGCGCAGGATGCAGCCGCTTGTCGAACGTGTGCTCGAGGCCCGGCCCGATTCGAGAACCGACACTCTCCGGCTCGAGGAGCACCTCGCCCTCCTGGTGGGCCTGCTTCTCGCTCCGGTGTTCATCCTCAACTGGTGGGGGTCCCGGGATTCCAACCCGATCGTCCGAGGGATGTTCTTCATCGTCGTGGTAGTCGCAACGCCTCTTCTGAGCCGGCCGTGGTTTTCCAGGCGGCTGCGGAGTGAACACGTGGCGGTGTGCAACCTGCTGCGACGTCGTGGCCTCGAGCACGATGCACTCACGGTCACGGTCGTCTCTGAAGCAATCTCACGCGAGGCGGAACCACTCGACTGATCCGCGCGCAGGGGACACACCTCTCACCGCGTCGAGCTCGTCTCCGTGCTCGGCCGCATCGCGGCGCGCGTCGCCTCCGTCCCGAAGCGCAGCGCCTCCAGCAGCCGCGGCTCGAACAGCTGGCGCCGTGACTCGCCCGCCGCTCGTTCCACCCGGTCCGCCGGCTCGACGTAGCCGAGGTACCCGTTCACCAGCGAGACCGTGCGCGCCCCGCCCGAGGCCCGCTCGAGCACCGCGCCCGAGGCCGCCGTCGTCTCGACCGGAACGCCGAGCAGTCGCACGCCGCCGATCCTCAGCTCGCACAGCTCGGCCCACGCCGGCGCCCACGGCCAGAGCCCCACGTTGTCCACCAGCGTCGCCAGGCCCCACGGCACGAGGCGCGAGGCGTCCGGTCCGGGAAGCGACACCTCCAGCCGCGCGTGCGACAGCCCCGTCCCCGCCGCCTGCAGCTCCATGGTGGCCAGCGCCGCGTCCACCCGCCGCGCAAACGCATCGACCGGCGGCTCGGGACTCGTGTCCGCGCGCTGCACCGTGACGTTTCCCACGTTGCCCTGCAGCACGAGGGTGACGCCCTGCCCCGTCCGCTCCTGCGCCCGCGCCAGTCGCCCCGGCCAGTCCGGATCCAGGCCCGGCGGCGGACGGGCGACCAGCGTCGGATGCGCAGCGGCCACCACCAGCTGAGCCACCGCGCCTCGCTCACCTCTCAGCTGCACGCGGGTGAGCCGCCGATCCACCTCCGGGAACTCGTCCCGGCTCGCCGTCCCCTCGTCGAGCTCCGACCTCCCGACCACCACCTCCACCAGCTGCAGCGACGACGCGGCCGCGGTCAGCGCGCCCGAGGCCGCGCTTACCACCCGCGACCGGATCGTTGGACGGAAGCGCCCGGTGCCCGCCACCTGGGCCACCGGGTTCGAGGCGAACCCACCCGCCGAGGAATGGGTGTGCGTCGCCGCGACCCACAAGGCGGACAGCCGCAGGCCCGCCACGCTCCGCCGGATGGCGGCCACCAGGTCCTGGTCGGCCATCAGCAAGTCCAAGGTGACGATGCCCACCCGCTCGTCCCCCGCGGCCAGCACCAACGCCCGGACCGAGAGCGGGAACGCCACCCGGTCCACCTCCGGCCGCACCAGGCCGTACCCCACCGTGGGAATGGGAACGGGAATGGGCAGCTCGGCGACGAAGGCTCCCGCCCGCAGCGGACCCGTGCCTGCGCCGTGCTGAACGCCGCGCACCCGCGCTCCGCGCCCCAGCCGGGAAAGCGGCACCACCGTGAGCGCCACCAGGAGGCCCAGGACCACCCAGGGCCAACGCCGCCGGCGGCCTCCCACCGCGGGCCTCCTCATGCCGCCCGGACGGCCGGACCGACCAGCCGCACGCTCACGTCCCACAGCCTGCGCGCGACCTCCATGTCCCTCGCCGCAGCGCTGGTCCGGCTCTCTCGCTCGTCGTGGAAGTACTTGCCGCTCAGCCCTTCCACCTCGGGTGACGTCGCCAGGTACACGAGCGTCCGCGCTCCGCGCTCGGGGGTACGGGCGAAGACCTGCCCCAGCTTGATGAACTTTCCGAGAAAACCGGGGTTGTTCTGCCCGAAGCCGCTCCGCACGAACCCCGGGTGCATCGCGTTGGCGGTCACCCCGCTGCCCTCGAGCCGTCGCGCCAGCTCGCGGGTGAAGAGGATGTTCATCAGCTTCGAGCGCCCGTACGCCACGAAGGGCCGGTATCGCCCGCGGGTGTAGTTCAGGTCCTCCACGTCGAGACGCATCCCGACGTGCGCATCCGAGGCCACGTTCACGATGCGCGACGGCGCCGACGCCCTGAGCAGCGGGAGCAGCTCCTCGGTCAGGACGAAGTAGGCGAGGTGATTCAGCGCGAGCGTGCGCTCCAGGCCCTCGGGGGTCTGGTCCCTGCGCGCGAACAGCGCGCCCGCGTTGTTGGCCAGGACATCCAGCCGGTCATGGGTCGCGCGGAACTCCCCCGCGATGCGACGCACCTCCGACATCCGGGAGAGGTCTCCGGCCAGGACCCCCACCTTGATTCCGGGAGACCGCCGTCGCAGCTCGGCGGCCAGCGCCTCCAGCCGTGCGCGATCACGGGCCACCAGCACCAGCTCCATCCCCATCGGGACGAGCGCCTCGGCCGCCGCCCGGCCAATCCCGAGGGTGGCCCCGGTGAGCAGACAGACCCGTGGGCGAGACTCGGCCATGGGGGCACAGTAGCAGTCGCTCCCGCCGGCAGGGATGCGAGACGGGCACTTCCCGTGTATGTGAGACCTTCGAGACCGACCCCATGTGCGGCATCTTCGGCATCTACGGACACTCCGAGGCCTCGAACATCACGTACCTCGGGCTGCACGCGCTCCAGCACCGCGGCCAGGAATCGGCGGGCATCGTCAGCGCGGATGGCAGGGGTCTGCACGCCCGGCGTGAGATGGGACTGGTCCAGGACGTCTTCGGCGTCCGCGAGCTGGAGGCCCTCGCGGGCAGCTCCGCCATCGGGCACGTCCGCTACTCCACCGCGGGAGTGAGCCAGGCCAAGAACGCCCAGCCCCTGACCATGCAGTACGCCGGGGGCAAGGTCGCCGTCGCGCACAACGGGAACCTGGTCAACGCCCAGACCTTGCGGGCTCGCCTCGAGGCGGAGGGCGCCATCTTTGCCGGTGACTCGGACACCGAGGTCATCGTTCACCTAATGGCCCGCAGCCGGGCGAAGAAGCTCGAGGATCAGGTCGTCGAGGCCCTCCGGCAGTGCGTCGGCGCGTACAGCCTCATCTTCGAGACGCCCACCGAGATCATCGGCGTGCGCGACACGTACGGGTTCCGGCCGCTGGTCCTGGGGCGGCTGCGTGACGCCTACGTGCTCGCCAGCGAGACGACCGCCCTCGACCTCGTCGAGGCCGAGTACGTCCGGGAGATCGAGCCCGGCGAGATGGTGATCATCGACGCCAGCGGCCTCCGCTCCAGCAAGCCGTTCACGTCCACGCGGCCCGCCCGGTGCGTGTTCGAGTACGTCTACTTCGCCAAGCCGGACTCGGTTCTCTTCGGGAGCAGCGTCTACGAGACGCGCAAGGCGCTCGGGCGGCAGCTGGCCCACGAGCAGCCTGCCCCATCGGCCGATCTCGTCATCGCCGTCCCCGACTCGGGTGTCCCCGCCGCCATCGGCTTCAGCCAGGTGTCCGGCATCCCCTACGACGTGGGCCTCATCCGCAGCCATTACGTCGGCCGCACCTTCATCGAGCCGCAGCAGTCCATCCGCCACTTCGGCGTGAAGCTGAAGCTCTCCGCCGTCCGCGAGGTGCTCCGAGGCAAGAAGGTGGTCGTGGTCGACGACTCGATCGTCCGCGGCACCACCTCGCGGAAGATCGTCAAGATGATCAAGGCCGCTGGCGCAGCCGAGGTGCACCTCCGCATCTCCAGTCCTGCCACCCGGTGGCCCTGCTACTACGGCATCGACACGCCCGTGCGGCAGGACCTGATCGCGGCGACCCACTCCACCGAAGAGATCGCCAGCTACGTCACGGCCGACAGCCTGGGGTACCTCTCCGTCGAGGGGCTCGCCCAGGCGGTGGGAGACCCGGCCTGGAAGTCGTACTGCAACGCCTGCTTCACCGGTAACTACCTGACGCCGCTCGAGACGCCTCAGGCTGCCCCCGCCACGGGCTAGTCTCCGCATGGCGGTGGCGCAACACGCGACGAGTGCGGATCCCCGGCGATCTCCGGCCGGGAGCGAGGCGGACCGACGCCTGGGGCGTTCGGTGCTGATCGGTCTCGCCGTGCTCGGCGTCATCGCGCTCGTCACGCCCTTCCTCACCTACCTGAACGAGGTTCGCGAGACCCAGCGGCTGCTCCGCGCCCGCGTCGCCCGCGAGGCGCTGGTCTACGCCGAGGCGCTCGCCCTGCACTTCGGAACCCTCGAGCACGAGCTCGAGCGGCTCGCCTCGCGACCCCAGGTGGACCTGCTCGACGAGAACCTGCAGCCCGAGCGCGAGCTCCTCGAGTTCACGCACCACAACTCGCCCTTCTTCTCCGCCGTGCTGTTCCTCGACGGCGCCGGTGTCCCGGTCTGGAGCGAGCCGCGCGGCGTGCTTCCTCCCACCAGCCGCGCCAACGACCGCTGGTTCCAGCGTCTGCTGAGAACCAGCGGTCCCGTCGTTGACGCGCTCGAGCCCGGCAGCCGCAGCTTCGTCGTCGCCGCGCCGGTGGTGCGAGGCGATCGGATCTCCGGCGCGGTGGTGGGCCTGGTGGACGCCGGCAAGCGCGGGCTCCCAGGTGGACGCGCCACGACCGAGGGCTCGGTGCTGGTGGTCTCCACCGATCGCGGTGACGTGCTCCTCCCCGCCACCCCACCGAACTGGACCTTCGCCGACGGCTTCCCCGGGCGGCTGGAGGACCTGCTCCGCCGCGGTCGCGCCGAGACAACCGACCTCTCCGGCACTCCCGAGTACGCCGCCGCCACCCAGGTGGGCGACACCGGGCTCCGGCTGCTCCTCGTCGTCGAGGAGACGCCGATGCTGGCCCCGGTCCGCTGGCGCTTCTTCTGGCAGATGCTGCTGGTGCTCGTCGGGCAGGCCGTGACCATCCTGCTCTTCAGCTGGTTCCTTCGCCGGACGTACCTGCGCTACCGCGAGTTGGACGAGGTGCTCGCGCAGCAGGAGAAGCTGGCTGCTCTGGGGCAGGCCGCCTCGCTCATCGCCCACGAGGTGAAGAACTCGCTCAACGGGATGAAGGCCGCGGCGTCCATGCTCACCGCCGACGGCGACCGCACGCTCCCGGTGAGGACGATGCGGGGGCAGATCGACCGTCTCAGCCACCTCGCCACCTCGCTCCTCAACTTCGGCAAGCCCGCCAATGCGCAGCTGTCGCTCACCCCGGTGGGGCAGCTCGTCTCCGAGGCGGTCGAGTCGCTCCGCGTCCTGCCCGAGGCCGAGGAGGTGGAGGTCACCTCCGATCTCGACACCTCGCTCCACGTCCGGTGCGATCCCCTCCTCCTGGCAACCGCACTTGACAATCTCCTCCGCAACGCAATGGAGGCTGCAGTCGCGGCCAAGGACCTGGGGAGGCAGACCCATCCCCGTGTTCGCATCACCACCCGCCGGGTGGATGGTGCCGTCCGGGTCGAGGTGGAGGATAATGCGGGAGGTCCCCCGCCGGGGTTCGAGGCGGGCCTGTTCCAGCCCTTCGTCACCACGAAGCCGAGGGGCATCGGGCTCGGCCTCTCCATGGCTCGTCAGGCGGTGGAACGACAGGGCGGGTCGCTGGCGTTCGAGCGAACGGCGACGGGGAGCCGCTTCACGGTGCAGCTCGGGCTGGGAACGACTCCCTCATGAGCAGGTCCATCCTTCTGGTCGACGATGATCGTGGATTCTCGTCGCTGGCGCAGGCAGCGCTAGCGCGAGAAGGCCATCCGGTCGTCCTCGCTCGTTCCCTCCACGAGGCGCGCGAGGCAGTGGAGCGCGCCGCCCCGGAGCTGGTCGTCCTGGACCGACGTCTCCCCGACGGTGACGGGCTCGACTACCTGCCCGAGCTGAAGGCCCAGCTCCCGGGCACCCCGGTGGTGATGGTGACCGCCCACGGAGACATCCAGAGCGCAGTGGACGCCATCCGCGCCGGCGCGTCCGACTACGTCGCCAAGCCGGTGGACCTGACCGACCTCGTCATGCGCGCCCAGCGAGCCATGGGCGAGCAGAACCTCCGCGAGCGCCTGAGCCGCGTCGAGGCCGAGCTGTCCGGACGGCGTCGCCTCGTGCCCCCGCGGTCGGCGGCGATGCGCCAGGTGATGCAGATGCTGGAGCGGATCGCCACCTCGCCGCGCAGCCCAGTGTTCCTGCTCGGCCCCACCGGCGCGGGCAAGGAGGTGCTGGCCCGGCACGTCCACGCACTCGGCGCAGGCGAGAACGCGCCCTTCGTCCACGTGAACTGCGCCGCGCTCCCCGAGACCACCGTCGAGTCGGAGCTCTTCGGCCACGAGAAGGGCGCCTTCACCGACGCGAAGCAGGCCCGCCGCGGGCTGGTGGAGGTGGCCAGCGGCGGCACCCTCTTCCTCGACGAGGTGGGCGAGCTGCCACTGCAGCTCCAGGCCAAGCTGCTCACCTTCCTCGACTCCGGCCGGTTCCGCCGGGTGGGGAGCAGCAGCGAGGAGAGCAGCACCGCGCGCGTGGTGGCCGCGACCAACCGAAACCTCGAGCTGGAGATCCGCGAGGGGCGCTTCCGCGAGGATCTCTGGTTCCGGCTGAGCGTCTTCGCCATCCACGTCCCCTCCCTGCGGGACCGCCCCGAGGACGTTCTGCCGCTGGCAGAGCAGCTGCTGAACGAGCTGGGGCAGGAGCTTGGCCGGAAAGGCTTCCGCCTCGGCGAGCAGGCCCGGGCTCGGCTGGAGAACTACCCCTTCCCCGGGAACGTGCGCGAGCTGCGCAACGTGCTCGAGCGCGCGCTGGTGCTCGAGTCCGGGCCGGAGCTGACCCTGGGACTTCTCCAGACGATGCGCGAGCCGGTGGACGGTCCCGCGCCGGCGGGCAGCTTCGTCGTGACCGGAGACCCGCGGCCGCTCGAGGACATCGAGAAGCGCTACGTGCGTCACGTGCTCGGTCAGCTCGGCGGAAGGCGAGTCGAGGCGGCGCGCGTGCTCGGGCTGAGCTACCCGACCTTCCTCAAGCGTCTCGAGGACTGACGCCGCGACACCGCAGTCCAGAGCGCGACCAGCACGGCGTGGATCGCGAGGACGTCCCACTCGCCCGCAGTCCTGCAGCCGCTCGCCACCGCCGGCCTCGCGGTCGTTTCACGGAGCTCGGCGGTGCTGCGGGCAACGGCCGTCGCGCTCGGATCTCCGAGGAGGACGAAGGTGGATCTCAGATCGGGATCGCCGACCGCCGCCAGCGCGGACCGGGTCGCCTCACCGAGCGTCTTGCCCTCGAGGAGCAGTTCCCTGACCAGCGCGCGGTCCAGCGCCGGGTGCTCGGACGGGTAGCTCATGCCCGTGCTGCCCCACGCGCCCCATGCGCCACCGGGGGCCAGCAAGGTCGCGACGGCCAGGCTCTGCCGGCGCGGATCCTGGAAGAAGCCGGTGAGACACGTCATGTGGAGCCACAGGCTCGTCCCGCCGCCGGCGAGCGCCTCGGTGTCCGCCACCGTGTGAAGGTCGCCGTTCCAGAACAGCTCGGAGGCGTGACCGACGTAGTTCACCAGCGCGGGACCGCTCCGGGCGGCCGCGAGGAACTTCTGGTGGAGCGAGTCGTCCGGCTCCGACCCCCGCTCCAGGACCGTGACCGCGGCGTCGGGCAGCTCGGCGCGGACGTCGGCGCTCATCTCCGGGAAGTCGCTGGAGCCGCGGGCGTCGGAGACCAGCAGCACCGGAGACCTCGGCGTGGCGAGCCGTCGCTCGAGGATCTTCGCCACGACGGCCTCGGCCTCGGTCACGGTGCGCACCGGCAGGCGACCGATGGAGACCGAGCGGGCCCCCGGGACGTCGAGGAACCAGCTGTCGGACACGGCCTCCAGCGCGTCGGTCTGGACGATGCCGGCGGGGACCATGTCTCCCCCGAGGCCGAGGTAGTCGCGGGGGTCGTAGGTGGCCGAGCCGAGCAAGAGCACCCAGCGGGGGCGAGCCTCCCAGCGCTTCAGCGCCTCCTCGAGGAAGGCGCGGATCGCCTCGGCGCTCTTCTCCCCGGAGGCGAACTCGTCCTGGACGTCCTCGATGTCGACCAGCGCCACCTCCAGGCCCTCGGCGCGACGGCGGTCGGCCAGCGGCTGGATGCCCGGGAACAGCGCTCGCGGACCGAGGATGACCAGGTCCGCGCCCGGGCTCGCGTGCCACCGGCTCGGCTGGTTCACCAGCACGGCGGACGGGGGCGCGCCGTCCTCCCGCTGGTAGGCCACGAGACGCCGGAGCCCGGCCCCCGCTGCCACCACCGCGGGGCCGCTGCTGCCGCTCCAGGTCGCGAGGCTGACGGGCGCGTCGGGGTCGGTGATGTCCAGCACGCGGGTGCGAGCGGCGTCGAACCCGTCGAGCACCGTGGCCTCTCCCGCCGGAAGCGTGAGCTCCAGCTGCCCGGAGGTGCGCGAGGTGCGGCGCGGATAGACGATGCGCACGAACTGCTCGAGCGAGATGTCGGTGGCGCCAGGCGCGACCAGGCCCACCACGTTGTCTCCGGGCACCAGCACCCCGGGGGGCAGGTCGATCCGCCCGGTCCCGAGTGCCTGGCCATCGAAGGTGACTGTTCCGACGGCGAGCCCGTTCACGGTGAGGTCCACGGCGTGCGGCACGTCCGTCACCCCCTGGAGCGCGACCTCGAGGCGGGCGCCGGTGCCGGTGAGGTCCAGCCCGTCGAGCTGGAACGTCCGCTCGCGCGCCTTGGAGAACACGGCCGGGCCGAAGAACTTCTCCGTGTCCCCGTTGCGGACCGCGCCGAACCAGGTGAGCCGCTCACGGATCTCGGCGGCGGCGAGGAAGGTCGTGGTGGTCGCGGCGCTGGCGCTCGCGGGCGCGGTGGACAGGTCCACCCCGCTCCCCCGCTCCCAGCGGAGCCAGTAGACCGCGGAGCCCGAGTACCGGGTGTCCATCCCGTGGCCGTAGAACTCGAGCGCGTCTCCGGGCCGGAGCGTGGATCCGTCGGCAGCGAGCACCGCGCGGGGGACCGGATGGCCCTCCCGGAAGAGCTGCAGCGCGGACACCGGGGTTCCCACCGGGACACCGGCAGCGAACAGGGACTCGGCCGTGACCCGGACCATCCCCGCCTGATCGACCACCAGCTTCACCGCCGGGGACGCGGCGAGCTCCCACTGGACGTCACGGGCCGTCGGCCGACTCGAGGCAGGCCGCCGCACAGCGGGGACGCTCCGAACCTCCGCGTGCCCGGCCATCACGCTCGGCGTGGGCGCCAGCAGCGCGGACTCGACCACCGGCGCCTTTCCCGGCCTTGGAGCTGCGACGCTCCACAGGGTGCTTCCGTCGACGTGCAGCGACTCGAGGAGGTAGCGCGCGCCGGGGACGGGATGCCCATCGACCCACCCCGGCTCCGCACCGGCGAGGAGCGTCGCGCGCGTCGTCAGCACGGGGCCGGCGACGAGGCCCGGGGTGAGCAGCTCTCGGCGGCCGTCCAGCTCGCGCCACACCCGGAAGCCAACCAGGTCCGAGCCGGGAACGGCGTGTAGGGAGATCGCCATGCCTCCGGGCGAGGAGCGTGCCGTGGCGACCTCCCGGGCCGCGGTCGGGTTCGCCGGCTTGAGCGTCCACGCCGCGAGCTCTGCGTCGACGCCGAACCCGGCCGGCGTGTAATTCCAGATCTTCTGGATGTTGCCGCCGGTTGGAATGTTCTGCGTGTCCGCGGCCCCGAGCTCCCCTCCCGAGATCGCGGACCACTCGAGCGTCGAACCTCCCTGCGGTGTGGCCGACGTTCCGCCGAACGCTCCAAAGACGGAGAAGACCTTGTCGTGGGCGGCGGTCCCGATCAGGTTGGTGAAGACGACGCCCGTGCTGGACTGCCCACCCCCGGAGGTCCCGAGCGGCCCGCCCTGGTTGACGCCGGTGTAGGAGATCGAGCCGGCGACGACGTTGCAGAAGCTTCCGTCGAAGGTGACGGTGATGGTGTGCGTTCCGCGAGCGGGCGCCGCCAGACCGAAGATGAACACCTTCGAGGTCAGCAGACCGTTGGCGATCGAGGCGATCTGGACGAGGGACTGAGTGCCGTAGGTGACCGTGGCCGGGTTGTTCGGTGCGCTCGCTGCACCCACGGAGAGCCCGACGAACATGTAGCGATCGTTCGCGGCAACGCCCACGGTGTGCTGCCAGGTGAGCGGCGTCGCGCACGTCCCGGAGGTCGTGGCGAAGGAATCGACCCGGATTGGCTGGTTCCCGGACACGTCGAGGATGAAGCGAGCCGGACCGGTCGCGGTGCGAAACCCGAAGCTGATGGTCGATGGAGCGTTCCCGAGCGTGAGGCCGGTGATGTCGACCGTCCCCCCGGTGGAGGTCGCGACGGTGTAGGAGCCGTCGGCGGGCGTCGTCCCGGTGACGTTCATCACGCCGGCCAGGGCGACGTTCCCGCTCGCGGTGATGCTGGTGAGGGTGGTGGGCGTGGGGAAGGTCACCGTCAGCGTCGCCGCGCTACCCAGGCTGACGCTCGCCGCGTTCAGCGTGGCCGAGCCTTGCAGGGTCAACGCTCCGCCGGTGAGCACCACGCTCCCCGGCGTCGTGATGGCCGCGGTGGTCAGCAAGGTGCCGCCGGAGATGGAGATGGAGCCGGGAGCGAGCGTGCCCTGCACCGCGAGCGACCCCGAAGGCATCGTCACCGCCCCGGCGACCGTGACGGTCGTCTTGCTGGTCACCGTCAGCGAGCCCTGCTGACTGAGACTCGCCGCGGTCACGTCGGTATCGAAAGTCACGGCGGCGGCGCTGGTGATGGTGACGGCGCCGGTGACCGCGAGCGTCCGGTTGCCGGTGAACGTGACCGACGCGCTCACCGTCAGGGTACCCGCGAACCCCGCCTGGTTGAGCATGATCGAGTCGTTGACGGGGATGATCGCGTCATCGCCCGGCCCGGGCACGCCGTTGCTCCAGTTGTTGGCGTTGGTCCACTGCTTGTTGCCCGCGGCGGTCCAGGTGGTGGTGACGGCGCGGGCGCTTCCAGAGACGAGGACCGAGACCGCGAGGACGATCGAGGTCAGCCGGTGTCTGCGCAGGGCGAGGCGCGTCGGACGGGTCTCCCGGGCGGCTGCGGAGCATCGCAGGGTTGCCTCAGCCTGGTCGAGAGGGTCACTCGGGCAGCCGGAACATCGGCCCCTCCGTCCGGCGTTCGACGGTCAGTCCTTGCGCCGGGACCTCACGGCGACTCGACGGCGGCCCGCGGCAAACCACGCGCCGAGGGCCAGCACGATGGCAACATTCCAGGCACTTCCCTCGGTGCTGCTGCAGCCGAGGGCCGCGCCCGGAGACCGGGTCTGGAGCGCGGCGGTCTTCGTCGCCACCGCCCGGGCGCTCGGGTCTCCGAGCAGCACGAAGGTGGAGCGGAGGTCCGGATCGGACACGCCGTCGAGCGCGGCGCGGGTGGCCTCGCCGAGGGTCTTCCCGTCGAGCAGGAGCGCAGTGACCAGCGCACGGTTCAGCGCGGGATGGTCCGTCGGGTAGGTGGCCGACGTGCTGCCCCAGGCGCCCCACGCGCCGCCGCTCGGCTCGAGGAGCGTGGCGACCGCGAGGCTCTGCCGGCGCGGATCCTGGAAGAACCCCGTCAGGCAGGTCATGTGGATCCAGAGGCTCGTGCCGCCTCCGGACAGGGCCTCGACGTCGTCGATGGTGTGGAGGTTTCCGCTCCAGAAGAGCTCTGCGGCGTGCCCGGTGTAGTTCACCAGGGCGGGGCCGCTCCTCGCCGCGTCGACGAACCGCTGGTGCAGCACGTCGTCCGTGTCCGAGCCCCGGATGATCAGCGTGGCGGGCGCATCGGGGACGACGGCGCGCAGGTCCGAGGTCATCTCGGGGAAATCGCTGGTCCCGAGGGCGTCCGAGGCGAGGAGCACCGGCGAGCGCCCGTCCACCTCCTTGCGACCGAGGATCTTCGCGACGATTGCGCGGGTCTCGTCCTCGGAACGCACCGGGAGCCGGCCGACGGAGACCTGCTCGGCGCCGGGAACGCCGACGAACCAGCTGTCGGACACGGCCTCCATGGCATCGGTCTGGACGACGGCGCTGGAGACCAGATCTCCGCCCAGGCCGAGATAGTCGCGCGGGTCGTAGGTGGCCGAACCGAGCAGGAGGAGATGGCGAGGGGCCACGTTCCAGCTCTGGAGCGCACGCTGGAGGAAGGCACGGAGGGCGTCCACGCTCTTCTCGCCGGATGCGAACTCGTCCTGGACGTCCTCGATGTCGACGAGGGCGACGCGGAGACCTTCCGAGCGGCGGCGATCGACGAGCGGCTGCACGGCGGGGAAGAGCGCCGACGGTCCGACGATGACGAGGTCCGCGCCCGCGTCGGAGTGCCAGCTGCTCGGCCGGTTCGGCAGGATGGAGGCCAGGGCAGCGACGTCGGAGTCCAGGTAGGCGACGAGGTGGCGCGTGCCGGTCCCAGTCGCAGCGACCACGGCGGTTCCGGACGCGTTCTCGATCCCGAGCCGCACCGGTGCATCGGGATCGGTCACGTCGAGAACGTGGGTGAGCGCGGGATCGAAGCCTTCGAGCCGAGTCGCCGTCCCGCCCTCGAGCGTGAAGTCGAGCGCGCCCGAGCCACGAACGGTCTGGCGCGGGTACACGAGGCGGATGAACTGCTCGACCGAGACGTCCTCGCCAGCTCCCGAGACCAGCTGGACGACGTTGTCACCAGGGACGAGGGTCCCGGGCGGGAGCGTGAAGCTCGCGCTGCCGGGGACGGCGCCCAGGAAATCGACCGTTCCGAGAGGAAGTCCGTTGATCGCGACGCTCACCGAGTGCGGGACGTCGGTGACGCCCTGGAGGGCAACCTCGAGTCGCGCGCCGCTGCCGCCGAGGTCCAGACCGTCGAGGGTGAATGTCCGTTGCCGCGGCTGGATGAAGACCGCAGGCCCGAAGAACTTCTCCGCATCGCCGTTCAGCGCCGCACCGAACCAGGTCAGCCGCTCGCGGATCTCGGAGGCGGCGAGGAAGGTGGCGATGCTCGCGTCACCGGTGGCCGCGGGGGCCGTCGGGATGTCACGCACCGCTCCGAACCCGGTGGAGAGCCAGTAGACCGCGCTCCCCGAGTACCGGGTGTCCATCCCGTATCCGTAGAACTCGATCGCATCCCCCGGCTGGAGCGTCCGACCATCGGCCGAGAGAACGGTCCTGGCGATGGGCCGCGCCTCGCGGAAGAGCCTGAGCGCCGAGACCGGCGCTCCCATCGGCAGGCCAGCGGCGAAGAGGGACTCGGCCGGGACGCGCACCACGCCGGCACGGGAGACCACGAGCTTGATGTCGGGACTGGCGGCGAGCAGCCACTGGAGATCGCGAGAGCCCGCGGGAGCGACGAAGCGCTGGACGGCCGCAGCCTGGTTGGAGTTGCCCGGCTGCCCGACGACGACGGCAGGATCCTGCGAGGTGAGGAGCTGGGCGGACGTCGCCACCGGCTTCCCCGAGGCGTGGCTCGCGACCGACCAGCGGACGGTGCCGTCCCGGTGGAGCGACTCGACGAGGTAGGTCGCGCCGGGCACGGGGCGCCGGTCGACCCAGCCGGGCTCGGAGCCGGCGAGCATCGTGACGCGCGTGCTCAGCGCCGGACCGGCGACGAGGCCCGGCGTGAGGAGCTCGCGGCGACCCGCGGCCTCGCGCCAGACGCGGAAGCCGACGACGTCCGAGGTCGGCTCGAGGGGCCAGGAGATGGAGGCCGCGGAGCTCGAGCTGCGGACGAGCGGTGCGCCGGAGCGGATGGCGGTCGGGTTCGCGGCATGGATGGGGATGCCCGCCATCGACCAGAACGTCGAGCTGGGGGGTCCCATGTTGTAGGAGAGCGTGAGGTTGCTGTTCGTCGTCCCCGTGTAAGGGAGCGTCTCCGCGGTGCCGTACTCGGTCCCGTTCAGGGCCGACCACCGCGCGGTCACTCCGGTCTGGACGGGAGTGGCCGACGTCGCGGTGTTCGAGGAGAGGACCGCGAACACCTTGTCCCCGCGCTGGACCGGAACGGTGATGGTCGCGAGCAGCGGCGTGTTGCCGGTCTCGGTCGCCGTACCCACCGTGCCGATCGGATTGGTCTGGCTGATGCCGGTGTACGAGACCGAGCCCGCCACGACGAAGCAGGACGTTCCTGCGGCGAAGGTGAGGGTGACGGTATGCGTCCCGCGCGCCGGGGCGAGCAGTGTGTAGATCTGGTCCTGGGTCGTTCCCGCATTGTCGCCGCCTCGAGCGGTCAGGGCGGTGCCGCCGTAGGTGACCGAGGTGGGGAGAGCGCTGGCGGTGTTGTCTCCGGTCGACACGCCCACGATGAGGAGCCGGTCGTTGGCGGTGGCCCCCACGGTGTGCTGCCAGCTCACGGTTCCGGACGCGCAGGTGCCCGTCGTCGTGGCCACCGAGTCCACGGCGATGGGGTTCTGTGTGATGTCGAGGAAGATGCCACCGGTCGCGGCGTGCACGCCGAAGGCAAAGTTGGCAGGCGCCGTCCCGAGACTGAGTCCGGAGACGTCCCAGGGACCGGTCGTCGAGTTGATCAGCAGCAGCGACTGGGTGCCGTTGGGGGGATTGTTGCCGGTGATGTTGAGGGTGCCAGCCAGGGTCACCGCGCCCGGGACCGTGAGCTGATTTACGACGGTCCCGCCGCTCGAGAGGACCACTCCGAGCGTGCTACCGGAGGCGAAGTTCAGGCTTGCCGCGGACATGCTCC
>CAZDSB010000055.1:0-3427 GCA_964507515.1 uncultured Myxococcaceae bacterium | reverse complement strand
GACCTCGGCCTCGGCGCGGGCCTTCTCTTGCAGCTCGCGCCGCTCGCGGGCGAGGGAGTCGGCGCGGGCTCGGGCGGCGGCCTCCTCCTCGCGGGCGCGTGCCTCGTCCGGTCCGGGGATCTCCGGGCGGACGAGCGGCGGGGCCGGAAGCTCCCGCGGTGGCGGCTGGACGCCGGCCTTCCGGCGCGCGCGGGCCCGGAGCGCGAGGCCCGCGGAGGCGGCCACGACGACGAGGAGCCCCCCGCCGATCAGCTCGATCTGGTGGAGATCGAGTCCAAGGAACAGCTCGGGGGACGGGGTCGGAATCTGGGCCAGCAGCAGGAACGGCGACATGAGTCGCCTCTCATACGTCAAACCACGCTCTCGTCGACATCCGGTGTGTGCGGTAAGAGTCGTCCCACAGCATGCGCCGCGCGTTCGCCCTCGTCCCCCTGCTCAGCGTCCTCCCTGCCTGCATCGTGGAGGCGCCCACCTCGGACAAGTCTGCACCGGCGACCCAGGCCGCCGGCGCCCGTGCGCAGGTCAAGGCCGTCCCGGTCAAGAACGGCGCGGTGCTCGGCGACCTGGCCGAGCTCGTGGGCGCGACGTTCGCCCCGCCCTCGCTGACGGTGGGGGACTCGACCCGGGTGGTGCTGGTCTTCCGCGGCATCAAGCCGAGCACCGAGGACTGGCAGGTCTTCGTGCACATCGAGGACGCGGAGGGGCGCGGCGAGCGGCTCAACGCGGACCACGCGTTTCGCACGCCGACCACCACCTGGAGCGCGGGCCAGGTGGTCCAGGACGAGTTCGGAATCATCCTGCCGCAGGGGTGGCGGTCGCGCGCGGTGAACGTCTTCGTGGGGCTGTGGCAGCCCACCACGAACGCGCGCATGAAGGTGCGCAACCCGGAGGCGGTCCGCACCGACGGGAACGACCGGATACTCCTGGTGCAGCTCCCCGTGGTCGGCTGACAAAAAAACCGGAGTGGCCCTGTAAGCCGAGTTTTGTTCCCGTGTGGAGTCTCCCCCGCGCGGGTGGCGAACATTCCTCTAGGGCCCTGGTTGCCCAGGAACCTCGTCAGCGAGCGACCCGGGAGTCTGGGGCGGGCAGCCCTGTCTCGCCCCGGGAGGGGCGACACGCTCCCTGCTGGCTCTTGCTCCGGGTGGGGTTTGCCGTGCCGGTCAGGTCACCCTGGCCGCGGTGCGCTCTTACCGCACCGTTTCACCCTTGCCCCGTGGCACCGTTGCCGGCGTCCCGAGGCGGTCTGTTTTCTGTGGCACTGTCCTTCGACTCGCGCCGACTGGCCGTTAGCCAGCACCCTTGCCCTGTGGAGCTCGGACTTTCCTCCCGCTGCCCCGTGCTGCGGCAGCCGGCGTTCACCCGGGCCACTCCGGCTGGGATGGCTTATCGCGGCGCGGGCGGGTGCGCCACCCGGGGGGCCGACCGAGCGTGATTCCGGGGTGTCCCGGGTCGCCCCGCCTGGCTCAGGCGGCCATGCGGGGTGCGTCGACCGCGGCTGGCGGTGCGTCGGGGGCGGCGCGCAGGCGCGCATCGCGGAGCACGAGGACGAGCGCGGTCGCCGCGTAGAGGGCTCCGCGGATCCACGCCATGCGGGTGAGGTCCGCGCCCTGGAACATCGGCCCGGCGAGCTCACCACCGAAGGTGTTCTGCGCGGTGTGCATCAGCAGCGGGAGCAGCACGACGCCGTTCGAGCGCTGGTAGAGCCAGCCGAAGACGACCGACGCAGACAGGATGCCGATGAACCCGGGCCACAGCTCTCCTTCCCGGGCGAGCAGCAGCGGCAGGTGCCAGGCGAACCAGACCACGCCGACCGCGAGGCTGGCCTGCAGCATCGGGCGGCGCTCGGCGACGCGGGCCAGGGCCAGTCCGCGCCAGGCCGGCTCCTCGCCGAGAGGTCCGCCGAGGACCATGACGAAGAAGAAGACGATGGGGAGCGTCGGCCACCCGGCCCACTTCTCGGCTGGCGGCGGCGTCGCGCCCAGCGCGATGTTCGCCCCGATGCCGACGAGGGTGAGCACCAGCGGCACCCCGAGGGCGAAGGCGTAGAGCCAGGCGCCCGCGCGCCACCGGACCAGCGAGCGACCCCACGACTTCAGTCCCTCGAGACCGCCGGCGACCGCGGTCACCACCACCGCCGCGACGAGCGGTCCGTACGGGTCGAGCCCGAGCTCGCCCCCGGGTCGCACGAGCGCGACCAGGTACGCGCGCCACGAGAGAGGAAAGGCGAGCGCGTAGAACGCGACCACCGGATGCGCCCGGACGAGCTGTCGGAATCGGTCGAACATGAGGTTGAGCTTCCTGCTTGCTCGCCTGACGCTCGCCCGCGAGAGGGATTGCGTCGGCTCGGGGGAAGCCCGGTCCCCCGAACGGGTCCCGAGCGCAAGGTGCTAGAGCAACCAGACGCGACTGCGAACGAGCAACATGCGAGGAATCGAGGAGTTCTGGTCTCGGGAATCGCACCCGACGTTGGTGAAGTTGCTATTGCACCTCGAGCCCCGAGGCCGTTCCGGTCCGGGCCTCCCGTATCCTCCGGCGGCTCTCGTCCGTCTCTCCCGCATGAACGACTCACCGAACCACCAGAGCATCCAGTCCGCCTGGCGAGACTTCCAGGAGCGGATCGAGCCGCTCCGGCCCACGCTGTACCGGTACTGCCGGCACCTCTCGAGGAGCCCGTGGGACGCGGAGGACCTGGTGCAGGACGCGTTTGCGCGGGCCTTCGCATCGCTCGGCGCGCTCGAGGAGCCACCGAAGGACGTCCGCGCGTGGATGTTCCGGGTGGCCTCGAACCTCTGGATCGATCGGGTCCGCCGCTGCTCTCCGACGCCGCCGCTGCCGAAGGAACGGGGCGGTGCATCGTCCAGGGAGGTGCGCGAGGCCGCCGGGACGCTCCTGGTCCAGCTGTCTCCCCAGGAGCGAGCAGCGGTGGTGCTCAAGGACGCCTTCGACCTGCCGCTCGAGGACATCGCCGACATCCTGTCCACCTCCGTGGGTGCCGTGAAGACCGCCCTGCACCGGGGCCGGGGCAAGCTCGCCGACCCCGACGTCGAGACGGAGCGCACGCCGGTCCCGGCCGCGCTCGACGCCTTCTGCGCAGCCTTCAACGCCGGAGATCTGGACAGCGTGGCGGCGCTGCTGCTCGACGGCGCGACGGTGGAGGTGGTCAACGCCTCGCTGATCTACGGGCGAGAGAAGGCCCGAACCACGGTGCTGCACGGCATGCTGCTCGGAAGCGCCCGGATGGCCTCCCCGGAGGATGGCGGTCGGGGCGACGGCATCGATCCGCGCTTCGTCCAGGGCGTCCTTCCCAGGCCCGCGCGCCTCGAGGTGCGCCAGGTCCACGGCGAGCCGCTCCTGCTCTCGTGGTACCAGCACCGCGACGGGACGGAGGCCGTGCGCGCGGTCAGCCGCGTGGAGCTCGACCCCGAGA
>CAZDSB010000054.1:0-5930 GCA_964507515.1 uncultured Myxococcaceae bacterium | reverse complement strand
CAGTCGAGCGCCCGAGAAGCCAGGTCAGAGCAGAGCTCGGGCCAGCGGCACCCGGTTGCCCAACCGTGCCGCTGCACTGCCTGTCGCCCACGACGCAGGAGCCTCCAGCGGCCTGGGAGGTTTCCGGGCCGCTCGTTCCGCAGGCGATGCCCACTCCTCCGAGGAAGAGCGAGAGCAGCAACATCCGCAGTTGGACGGGGCTCGTGCCTCGCGTCCTCCCCCTTGTTCGCGCCGCTCACCCGAACGCGTCGATCCCGGTGATGGCCTTGCCGAGGACCAGCGTGTGCACCTCGTGCGTTCCCTCGTACGTCAGCACCGACTCGAGGTTCAGCGCGTGCCGCAGCGGCGGGAAGTCGTCGGTGATCCCGTTCGCCCCGAGGATCGTCCGCGCCGACCGCGCGACCTCGAGCGCCGATCGCACGTTCGCGCGCTTCGCCAGCGAGACCAGCACCGGCGTCGCCTTCCCCTCGTCCTTGAGCCGGAGCAGCCGGTGCCCGAGCAGCTGCGCCTGCACGATGCGCTCGAGCATGTCGGCGAGCTTCTCCTGCGTCAGCTGGAACGAGCCGATGAGCCTGTCGAACTGGCGGCGCTGCACGGCGTAGCTCCGCGCCGCCTCGAAGCAGGCGATGGCCGCCCCGGTCACCGCGAAGGCGATGCCCGCGCGCGCATTGTTCAGGCAGCTCAGCGGGCCGCGAAGCCCCTGCACTCCCGGGAGGACGTTCCGTTCCGGCACGCGCACCTCGGTGAACGCCAGCTCGGCGGTCCACGACGCGCGCAGCGATAGCTTTCCGGGAATCTCCTTCGCCACGAAGCCCGGCATCCCCTTCTCCACCAGGAACCCGCGCACCGAGTCCGGCCCGTCCCCGGTCTTCGCCCAGACCACCGCGACGTCCGCCACCGTCCCGTTGGTGATCCAGGCCTTGCTCCCGTCGAGCACCCAGTCCTTCCCGTCCCGGACGGCGCGGGTCCGCATGCTCCCCGGATCCGAGCCCGCCTCCGGCTCGGTCAGCCCGAAGCAGCCGATGCAGGCGCCGCGAGCCATGTCCGGAAGGAAGCGCTGCTTCTGCTCCTCGGAGCCCCAGGCGTGAATGGGGTACATCACCAGCGACCCCTGCACCGAGGCGAAGCTCCGCAGCCCCGAGTCGCCCCGCTCCAGCTCCTGTAGCCCGAGCCCGTAGGCGACGTTGCTCACCCCCGCGCAGCCGTACCCGGTCAGGTTCGCGCCCAGGACGCCCAGCTCGCCGAGCCGGGGAACCAGCTGCGCCGGAAAGGTCGCCTCGCGGAAGTGACGGCCGATGACCGGAAGCACCTCGGCGTCCACCACCCGCGCCACGGCGTCGCGCACCGCGCGCTCCTCCGGGGTGAGCGCATCGTCCAGCCGGTACAGCGCGTCCACGCTCCGCTCCACGTCGTCCTCCTCCGGGCTCCGGGCTACAGCGGCAGGACGCCCTCGACCTGCTGCAGCAGCTGGAGCCGCCGGGCCATCACCGGGCTCGACCCGTCCTCGAGCGCCGCCGTCTCCTGGAGCACCCGCTCGAGCGGGAACCGCTTGACCGAGCCGTCGGCGGTCGCGATGCCACCGGGCAGCGGCGTGTTCCAGGCCACCATCTCGTCGGTCGCTCCCTCCAGCAGCGCCGCCACCGCCCCGTAGGCGAGCCGTGCCGACAGGTGGCGGTCGAGGAAGCTCGGATGGCCGCCACGCACGAGATGGCCGAGCACCACCGCCCGCACCTCCACGCCGCCCAGGCGGTCCTCCACCCGGCGCACCAGCCGGGTACAGGGGATCTCCACGCCCTCGGCCTTGATGATGAGAACGCGCCGCTTCGCGCGGGTGAAGCCCTGCTCGATGACGCCGGCCACGGCCTCCACGATGGCGTCCTCGGTGCGCTTCTGCTCGCGGAAGAGCACCGCGTCCGCTCCTGCGGCGACGGCCGAGGCCATCGCCAGGTAGCCGCACGCCCGGCCCATCACCTCGACGACGAAGGCCCGGTTGTGGGCCCGGGCGGTGTCGTCGATGTTGTCGCACGCCCGGACGATGGTGTTCAGCGCGGTATCGGTGCCGATCGCGAGCGCGCTGCAGCCGATGTCGTTGTCGATGGAGGCCGGGATGCCCATCACCCGCACGCCATGCTCGCGAGCGAGGAGGTGCGCACCGGTCAGGGAGCCGTTCCCGCCGATGACCACCAGGCCCTCCACGCCGGCGCCACGCAGCGACTCCACCGCCTTCGCGCGGCCGCTGGCCTCGCGGAACCGGGCGCTGCGCGCAGAGCCGAGGACCGTTCCGCCCTGGCCGCCGAGGACGTCCAGGCCCGGCTCGCCGAGCAGCGCGCAGGGACCCGGAACCACCTCCACCATCCGGCCGTCGATCAGCCCCTCGTAGCCGTCACGGACCCCGAGCAGCCGTACGCCACGCGCCGAGCAGGTCTTTGCCGCCGCCCGCAGCGCGGCGTTCATGCCGGGGCTGTCCCCGCCCGAGGTCAGGAGGGCGATGGTCCTCATCCCGCCGGACTCTGCCACGCTCCCGGCCCGGCCGTCCGCGGAACGGCCGAGGGGCGGAGCGAGGCAGGTGCTGGCCGAGGGACGGAGCGATCAACTTCGTATCGGAGCTAGGGTGCCCGGCTCATGAGCGACCTCGTGCAGCGCGGCGCGGTGGTGACGGGCGCCAACCGCGGAATCGGCAAGGCGATCGCGCTCGCCTACCTCCGGGCAGGGTGGCCCGTTCTCGCGATCGCGCGGACCGTCGAGAGCCTCGACGCGCTCCGGAAAGAGGCGGGCGACCTCGGCTCCCGTATCCGCACCCTGGCCTGCGATCTCGCCGACGCCGCGCAGCTCGACGGCGCCGCCCGGGCGCTCGCTGCCGCCGACCCCGTGCCGGCGGTCCTGGTGAACAACGCCGGGATCTCCCTCTCGGCGCCCCTGCAGCGAACCTCCGACGAGGACCTGCACCGTGTTCTCCAGATCAACGCCGTGGCGCCGTACGTTCTCTGCCGCGCGCTCGTTCCGCGGATGGCGGACGCGGGCGGCGGCCGCGTGATCAACATCGGCTCCATCGCCTCGCTGAAGGGCATCCGCTACACGTCGGCGTACTGCGCGAGCAAGCACGCGCTCCTCGGCCTCACCCGGGCGCTCGCCGTCGAGTGGGGAAAGCGGAACGTCACGGTGAACGCGGTCTGCCCGGGCTGGACCGAGACCGACATGTTCAGCCGGGCGCTCGACGCCGTCGTCCAGAAGACCGGTCGGAGCGCCGAGCAGGCCCGGGAGGCCGTGCTCGCGAACAACCCGATGGGTCGCTCGGTGAAGCCCGAGGAGGTGGCGGGGCTGGTCCTCTACCTCTCGTCGCCCGAGGCAGCGGGACTGACGGGAGCGGCGCTCTCGGTGGACTGCGGCGAGGCGGCCTGAGCGGCTCCTCAGGAACGGTTGCATGAGCAACCCACGGACGCTAATACCTCGCGTCCTCCGAATGAGGGTGCCTCATGCAACTCGAGTCGCTGAAGATGTTCTGCGACGTCGTCGAGACCGGCTCCTTCTCGCGCGCCGCCCAGCTGAACCACGTCACCCAGTCGGCGGTGAGCCAGCAGATCCGCGCGCTGGAGAACCGGTACGAGCAGAAGCTGCTCAGCCGGAGCGCCCGTCAGGTCACTCCCACCCCCGCCGGTGAGCGGCTGTTCCGCGGCTGCAAGGAGATCCTCGCCCGGTTCGGCGAGGTGGAGCAGGAGATCCGCGAGCAGTCGAGCGAGGTCGTCGGCACCTGCACCGTCTCGACCATCTACTCGGTGGGCCTCCACGAGCTGCAGAGCATCCAGAAGCGCCTGCTGAAGACGCACCCCAAGGTGAACATGCGGCTCATCTACCGCCGCAGCGATCAGGTCTACGACGACGTCATCCTCGGCGCGGCGGAGATCGGGGTCGTCGCCTATCCCCAGCCCCGGGCGGGCGTGGACATCGTTCCCTTCCGCGACGACCGGCTGGCGGTGGTCTGCGCGCCCGGCCACCCGTTGTCGAGCAAGACCAAGGTCTCGCTGACCGCGCTCGCCGACACCCCCTTCATCGCCTTCGACCGCGAGGCTCCCACCCGGAAGGCGCTCGACCGGATCTTCCGAGAGAAGGGTGTCGAGCTCGAGCCGGTGATGGAGATGGACAACGTGGAGACCATCAAGCGCGCCGTCGAGATGGGCGTGGGCGTCTCCATCCTCCCGGTGGCCACCGTGCAGCACGAGGTGGCGCAGGGCACGCTCGTCGCTCGGCCGTTCGCCGACGGCAACTACACCCGGCCCATCGGCCTGCTGGTGCGCAAGGGCAAGTACCTCGACCGCGCGTCGCAGGCGGTGCTGGACGCCTTCAAGGAAGCGGCGGTCGCCGAGGAGTAGGCCGGGCCGAGCGCGGGCCTACTGCCCGCCTGGCTGCGCGCCGGCTCCGTGCTGCTTCATCATCTCCTCGACCTGCTTGCGCTGCTCCGGCGTGAGCCGCTGCATCATCTGGTCGCGCTGCTGCTGGCTCGGGCCCATGCCGCCCATCCCGCCGTAGCCCTTGCTCTCGGTGTAGCCGGAGGGGACGGCGAACGCGGAGTCGGGGACCGACTGGGACTTCACCGAGGTGGCTTCCCAGGTCACGCCGGTCTCTCCCTTGCTGTTCTTGGAGACCACCTTGAGCGGCACGCCGGCAACGCCCTCCTTGCGAAGCGCCGCCCACCACCCGGACTGATCGCGACCGCCGGCGTTGAAGGCCTTCTCCAGATCGCCTGCGGAGACCAGGTTCTTGTCGATCCAGACGTCCAGGTTGTCGCCGCCACCCTGCCGCGACACCTGGACGTGCTCGGTGCTCCGGCCGGCGACGGTCTCCTTGCCGAGCTTCTTCACCGTCCACTTGCTCGCCTCGGACGCGTCGTCCTCCTTCTCGGCGGTGTGCTTGGTGTAGGTCTTGTTGGCGTCGTTGACGATGTACGTCGTGTTCGGCTCGCTCGCGCGGTGGATGACCACCATCTTGTGCTCGCCCATCCCGCCCATGGCCATCTGCTGCTCCATCCGGCTGTTGAGCCCCTTGATGGTGATGACCCCGGTCCCGGTCATCGACGTGGGAGTGCCCTGGGGGGCTTTCTCGCCCACCGCGCTCCGGTTGAACGTCATCTTCGTCTCGATGACGCCCTCGAAGGCGAGCGCCGGGAGGGCTACGAGGCACAGCGCGGTGACGAGCGCGCGGGTCATGGGTGTCTCCTTGAAGGGGCGAGCATTGTGCCGGCTCCAGACGCCGGCGGGGCACGAAAAATCACCTGGATTCACTCCAGGCGACGGAGCCGCGCCGCGTAGAACCCGTCCATCCCCTCGGGGCCAGGGAGCGTCCGCAGCGCCCCCTGAGCCAGCGGCCAGCCGAGCCGCTCGGCCACCGGCGGCGACTCGAGCGTGAAGTCCGGGTGGCTCCGGAGGAAGAGCTCCACCTGGTCCTGCCCCTCCTCGGGCTCGGTGCTGCAGACGGCGTAGACGAGCAGTCCACCGGGAGGCACCACGGCCTGGCACTGCTCGAGGATGCGCCGCTGCAGGGTGGCAAGCCGCGCCAGGTCCGGCTCCTCGCGCCGCCACCGCAGCTCGGGGTGGCGCCGCAGGGTCCCCAGCCCGGTGCAGGGCGCGTCCAGGAGCACCGCGTCGACGCGGCCGATGGAGTCCGGGAACGGCTGGGTCGCGTCGTGCGCCAGCACCTCGATGCGATCGTCGAGCCGCAGCCGACGGGCCTCGGAGCGAATCTTCTCCAGCTTCGCCGCGTAGAGGTCCACCGCGAGCACCGGATGCGACTCGGCCTGATGGCACGCCTTGCCGCCCGGCGCGGCGCAGGCGTCGAGCACCCGCGCCCCGTCGGGAATCGCCGCGTAGAGGCCGACCAGCTGCGCCGCCTCGTCCTGCACCTGGAAACGCCCCTCCTGCCAGCCGACCAGCTCCTCC
>CAZDSB010000053.1:0-10589 GCA_964507515.1 uncultured Myxococcaceae bacterium | reverse complement strand
CCCATCTTGAGGAGGAGGCACTCGAAGGGGTCCGCCGAGCCAGTGGCGACGGCGAGCTGCGGGATGTCGCCCTCGGACCGGTTCCGCGGGAACCGTTGCTGGTTCACGTCGGTGAGGGTCGTCGTGCCACAGGCCGGGACGGCCGGGATGGTCACGATCCGCCGCCACTTCCCGATCTGCATGACCAGCGGGAAGCTGGTCCCGGCCGGAACGTTCCGCAGCGTGTAGGAGCCCGTCGCGTCGGTCAGCGCGGTGACCAGCGGGTCACCGGTCGTGGTGCTTCCGCAGCGATCGCAGGTGACGCCTTGCGTGAACGGCTTCACCTCGCCGTTGGGGACGTAGACCACCGCGTTGTAGAGCGGGACCTGGCCGCTGGGGTCGTAGACCGAGCCCATCAGGGTCGTGGTGCCGCCGTCGGCGCAGGTCACCTGCGCGCACTGCAGACCGACGCAGGTTGGGCCGGAGTCGGGCGGAGGGGGCGGGTAGCCACCGTCCGGGGGCGGCGGGATGGGCGTGCCCACCGGCGCGCAGGAGTTCTGGATGCAGACTTGCTCCAGGCCACAGTCGATGGCGCTGGTGCAGCTGGGCGGAGCACAGACGTCGTGCTCGCTGCAGGTCGCGCCGCGCGCACAGTCCTGGTTCCTCTGGCAAGGATTGCCGACCGGGGTGCAGACGGAAGCGATGCAGCTGCTGCCCGCGTCGCAGTCGCCGGAGCGAGAGCATTGCGGGAGCGAGGCGCACATCCCCTGGATACAGGACGCGCCCACGGGGCAATCGGATGCCGCCGAGCACTGCTGGTCGACCTTGCCGGAACAACCGGCCACGGCGAGCACAGTGAACAGGACACCGAAAACTGCAGAAGAGATGAGGACCGAAAACGGCCGGCCGTGCACGGGAAGAGTATGTCGTGCCTTCGTCTGCAGCGGAATCCGGTAAACACTTGAGCGCGACGGTGGGACGCGCGTCTACCTGCGTTCGCGAGCTCCGGGCGACGCGGGTTCGACTTCACTCCCCACCATCGCTCGTGCGCGCCGGCTCCGCGCAAGTCGGCGCAGCGTCAGCGCAAGTCCGGTCCAGACCAGCACCGCCGCGCCGAGCGACGCGAGCCCGGCCGCGAGCTGCCCACCTGCGCCCAGCGCCTCCCCTGTATGGAGAAAGCGCATCCACAGTCGCGCCTTCCGCCCCGTGGGAAGGTCGCTCCAGCGCTCCTCGCGGAGGATCTGGCCGGTGAACGGGTCCGCCCACAGCTGCACCGAGGCGAAGCGCGGCGAGGCGTCCGTCTCGCGGACCCATCAGCTGCACGGCTCCGGGCGGGCGTCCGCCCTGGGGATCGAGCCGGACCGTCAGCTCGCGCCACGACGGGACGCGCTCCATCGCGACGTCGGCGAGGCGCTGGAGCGGAAGCGGCGTCGCTCCGCTGGTCTCAGTCTGGAGGACAGGTCCGGAGGGTCGTCCCTGGAGGAGGTGGCGAGCTGCCGGCGAGCCGGAACAGGGCGTCGTTCGCCCAGCGGTAGGACATCACCACGCCGGAGGCGGAGAGAACGAGCAGCGCCGGGAGGCGAGATCGAAGGTGCCTGGCACCTGAGGGGGCCCGGTCGACCGGATCACCTCCGCGTTGGACCCGAGATCAGACGCATTTCTCCGAGCAAGGCTCCCGCAGCCGTGTTCCCATTCGCCCACGGGTGGCCTCTCACCCGGACGACTGACGCCCCCCGAACGCCTCACGCCCGCGAGGAGAACCCGCCCGATGGACGACGCCCGCCGCATCTCACGCCGTGACGCCCTCATCCAGACCGGCGGCACGCTCGCCGCCATTGCCCTGGCCCAGAGCCCCTTCCTCGCCTGGGGCGGACCCGGCGAGACCACCATCCCCTGGGTCGATCAGCCTCCGGCGCCTCCTCCGGTCCTCGCCGGACTGAACCAGCTCGACTGGGAAGCCCAGACCGCCGATGCGTGGATCACCCCCAACGAGAAGTTCTTCCACGTCGGTCACTACGGCGTCCCCGACGTCGACCTCGCCAAGTGGAGGCTCCAGATCGCCGGCCACGTCGCTCACCCGACCTCGCTCGACCTCGCGGCGATCAAGGCGCTCCCGAAGAAGGAGGTCACCTCCACCCTCGAGTGCTCGGGCAACCACGGCTTCCCCTTCCTCCCCGGCGCCATCGGCAATGCGCGCTGGACGGGAACGCCCCTCGCCGGCGTCCTCCAGAAGGCTGGCCGCAAGCCGGCGGGCGTCGAGGTGGTCTTCTACGGGGCCGATCAGGGCGAGGAGCCCCTCCAGTACATCGGCGGCCTCGGCGACAAGATGGGCGAGTTCAAGGCCAAGGCTCCCTTCGCCCGGAGCATGTCCTGGGCCGAGGCCACCGATCCCGCCAACCTCCTCTGCTACGAGATGAACGGGAAGCCGCTGCCCGCCGCCAACGGCGCGCCTCTCCGGCTCATCGCCCCGCGCTGGTTCGGCATCTCCAACGTGAAGTGGCTCACCCGCATCAAGGTGATCGACGCGCGCTTCGAGGGCCCGTTCCAGGCGCAGCGCTACCTCACCGTCCGCGAGGTTCCCCGCGGCGACGGCAGCTCCGTGTGGACCCGTACCGCCGTCGGCAAGGTGCTGCTCAAGTCCGTCCCCGCCCGCGTCGGCGTCCAGGACGGCAAGCACCGCATCTACGGCGCCGCCTGGGGTGGCCCCATCGCGAAGGTCGAGGTCCGGGTCGACGACGGCCCCTGGAAGACCGCCACCATCGACAAGGGCGCAGATCAGGAGTTCGCCTGGAAGTTCTGGCACCTCGACTGGGCCAGCCCCTCCGCCGGCGAGCACAAGATCACCTCCCGCGCCATCGACAAGGCCGGCAACGTCCAGCCCGCGCCGGACGATCCGTCCATCGCCAGCAAGCGCACCTACTGGGAGGCGAACGGCCAGGTGACCCGGACCGTCAAGATCGCCTGACCGCGCCCGCGGTGCTCAGCTCTCCACTCCGTCCGGCGCCGCCCGCACCCGCGCGTCCGCCGTCAGCTCCATCAGGTCGATCTCTTCCTCGACGACGTGGAACGCGTCGTCGCCGATTACCTCGCGCGCACGCAGCGAGGTGAGCGCGTCGCGCTGCGCCTCCACCGCCTTCTGCTGGAGCGCTGCGAGGCCCCCGTCGGCCTGCGGCTCGGACCGGGTGGCCGCCGCCGACTCCTCCGCACGGAGACGCGACCGGTACTCGGCGCGCAGCACGTCCGCCGCCGAGGAAGGCCCGCCACGCTCCAGCGCCTCCAGCGCGGCGCGTGACGTCTCGGCCCGGGCGATCCCCACCTCGCGCTCCACCGTGCGGTCCTCGCCCAGACAGAGCCGGTGGAGCAGCGGCCTCAGCGTCAGCCCCTGCAGCACCAGCGTCGCCACCACCACGCAGAACGCCGAGAAGACGATCAGGTCCCGGTGCGGGAATCCCGGCGAGCCCCCCGGCAGCGCCAGCGCCGCCGCCAGCGTCACGATCCCCCGCATCCCGCACCACGACGCGAGGATCCCGCTCCCCACCGTCGGCACCGCCCGGCCCGGCCTTGGCGGCGCACGTCGCCTCTGCCACGCCACCGCCCAGCCGTAGGTCATCACCCAGGCGATGCGGACCACGATCACCGTCAGGCACACCACCGCCGCGCAGACCGCGTAGGTGCGGAAGGCCGGCCCCTGCACCCGCGAGAGGATGCCGCGCAGCTGCAGTCCGATGAGCACGAAGGCCAGCACGTTCAGCACCAGCACCGCCACGTCCCAGACCGCATAGGAGGCGATGCGGTACCGCGCGTTCATCCGTCCGCCCACGCGCTGGGCGAGGGTCATCGCGTAGACCACCATCGTGATGATCGCCGATAGCTTCAGACGGTCGGCGATGATCCACACCGCGAAGGTGCTGACGAACTGGAGCAGCACGCTCACCGGGATGTCCTTCAGGCCGGCGGTGGCCCGGATGAAGAGCCGCGCCAGCGCCCAGCCGAGCACCACGCCCCCGCCGCACGTCACCAGCAGCAGCGGCACCACCTTCCACCCCGAGAACGCGCCGGTCATCGCCGCCCCGACCGCCACCCGGTAGATGAGGAGCGACGTCGCGTCGTTGAAGAGGCTCTCGCCCTCGAGGATCACCATCAGGCGGTGCGGAGGCCGCAGCTTGCGAAGCACCGCCGTCGCCGCCGACGCGTCCGGCGGCGCCACGATCGCCCCCAGCGCGAACGCCGCCGCCCAGCCGAGATCCGGCACGACCAGCCGGGCCGCCCACCCGACGGTGACCACCGTCAGGAGGACCAGCACCACGGCCAGGCCCACCAGCGACCAGAGGTTCCGTCGCAGGTCCCGCGGCGATGCGTCGTAGGCCGCGTCCAGCAGCGTGGGGGCCACGAACAGCGTCAGCGCCAGCTCGGGGTCGAGCGACACCGTCGGCGCCCAGGGCACCAGCGCGATCAGCGCCCCGACCAGCGCGAGCAGGGCGGGGTAGGGGACTCCGAGCCGGTCCGACCAGAGCGCGAACATCGCCCCGGCGAAGAGCAGCGCGATGACCAGCTCGAAGAGCCCCATGCAGCCCTGTCTAGACCCGCGGTCGCTCGGCCACCATCACCAGCCGCGGGTCACCGAGCGAGAACGGACGTCCATCCAGCGCCCCGTACAGCCCCACCACGCTCCACCCTGCATCGAGGAAGAGCCGCCGGAGCTCGGCCACCGTGTAGACCCCGTAGCTGATGGCGCCCTCCTCGCGCTCCTCGCCCCGCGCGAGCGTCGCCTCCTGGAGGAGCCGGCCCTCCACCGCGTCGTATCGCTGCCGGACCGTGAAGCAGATGCCGACCGCCTCGAGGTCACGGTCGTCCGCGCCGAAGCGCGGCAGCAGCGACTCCGCCGCCGTCCCGGTGTCCACCACCCACCGCGCGCCGGGGCGGAGTAACGCGAGCATCGCCCGGAGGAACCTTCGCAGATCCTCGTGCGAGAGATACCCCAGGCTGTTCCCGAGGCAGCACGCCCCGTCGAACGGCCCCTCGGGCGGCGCGCGCATGTCGCCCACCCGGAACTCCGCGGCCAGGCCTGCGCGCACCGCCTCTGCCCGCGCGCGCTCCACCACGTGCGGCGAGAGATCCACGCCGGTCACCTGGTGCCCGCGCCGCGCCAGCTCCAGCGCGTGCCGGCCCTCGCCACAGGGCAGATCCAGCAGGCGTCCGGGGCCGTCGAGCCCCAGCGTTCGCTCGACGAGGTCCACCTCGTCGCGGGCGGCGTCCGGTGGAACCACCGCTCGCCAGAACTCCATCGCCATCGGGGAAAAGAACGTCTCGTACCACTCACGTCTCATGGGAACGCCTCGTGACTTTCGGGTGGGTGCAGCACACGTCGCCCCGGCCGCGCTCGACGCGCCCAGGGAGCGACGGCTTTCCGTCTCGTGCTCACGTCCGGCCGTGGGCCGGCGCGAGCTCAGACGCGGACAGGCAGAGGCAACCCGGGGAGTCGGCCTGCCGGAGTGGCAGGCGTCGTCCCGAACGAGTGCTTAGGGGAACCGGCCGGACGGTGCAACTCGGGTCGTCTCCCGCACTCAGCGTCGTTCTCGGCGCACGCCCCGGAAGAACGTGCGCGCACTTGCCATCGGACGGTTAGAAGGGGGGCCATGAGCGCCGAGACACGTGCTCTGGGTTGGCCGGAACGCCTCTTGCGTCCGTTCGCCGAGGTCCGGGCCGGCGAGGCGCTGACCGCGCTCGTCCTCGCCGCGACCATCTGCCTCATCCTGACCTCGTATTACCTCCTCAAGGTCATCCGCGAGCCCCTCATCCTCCTGAGCGGCGGAGCCGAGGTGAAGGCCTACGCCGCTGCCGGCCAGGCCCTGCTGCTCATCCCGGTGCTGCGCGCCCACGGCGCCATCGCCCGTCGCTTCAGCCGGATGAAGCTCATCGCGATCATCTTCCTGTTCGTCGCGTCCAACCTGGTCGTCTTCGCGGTGCTCCTCGAAGCGCACGTCTCCATCGGCCTCGCGTTCTACCTGTGGGTCGGCACCTTCAATTACCTCCTGGTCGCCACCTTCTGGAGCTTCGCCAACGACGTCTACACGCCGGAGCAGGGCAAGCGGCTCTTCGCCATCGTCGGCGTCGTCAGCTCGGTGGGCGCGCTCGCCGGCGCCTCCCTGGCCAGCTTCCTCCTCAAGCACTTCGCGCCGCTGCACCTGATGCTCGCCTCGGCCGCGCTCCTGGTCGTCACGCTGGTGCCCTTCGTGGTCGTCAATGCCCAGCGGTCGTGCTGCCCCAAGGACCGCGGGCGCGAGCTCACCAAGGACGAGCCGCTCACCGGCGCTGGCGGGTTCCAGGCCCTCCTCGCCGACCGGTATCTCCTGTTGATCGGCGTCATCACCATCCTGGCCAACTGGGTGACGAACTCCGGCGAGTACGTCCTGGACAAGACCCTCATCGAGGTCGCCCGCTCCAGCGCCGTCCTCGACCCGGGCAAGTACGTCGGTCAGTTCAAGGCCGAGTACTTCTGGTGGGTCAACGTGGTCGCGGTGTTCGGCCAGTTCTTCGTGGTCTCCCGGGTGCTGAAGTACCTCGGCGTCGGTACGGCCCTTCTCGTGCTGCCCTTCGTCGCGATGGGCGGCGCGATGGCCATCGTCCTCTTCCCCGCGCTCGGGCTCATCCGCGTCGCGAAGATCGCGGAGAAGGGCACCGAGTACTCCCTCGAGACCACCGCGGTGAACGCGCTCTACCTCGTCGTCTCCCGTGACGCGAAGTACAAGGCGAAGGCGGTCATCGACACCTTCCTCGTGCGGGCGGGCGACGTCTGCGCAGCGGCGTCGATCTGGATCGGCACCCACCTCCTCGGGGTCCGCACGTACGGCTTCGCCGCCATCAACGTGGCGCTCACCGCGACCTGGCTCCTCGTCGCCTGGCGCGTTCGTGCCCTCCACCTTGCCCGCAGCGGGGCCATCGAGAGCCATCCGCTCGGCGCGCCGTCTCCGGCACCGTCATGAGCGCCGCCCGACTTCCTTCGCCGAGTCTCACCCGGCGCGCTCTTCCGTACGCGGCCCTCCTGTTCCTCCTCGTCGGCGCGCACGGACTTCTCGAAACCGCCCGTGACAGCCTGTTCCTCGTCGAGCAGCCCGTCACCCGTCTGCCCTGGCTCTACCTGGCCGTCACCGCCGGCGTGCTGGTGCTCACCCCCGTCCAGCGGCGCCTCTGGAGCGGGCGCGTTCACGTTGCCCTCTCCCTGACGCTCGCCGCCGCCGCCACGGTGACGCTCGTGTTCTGGGCCTTCGCCGCGGCGCGGTCGACGGTGCTCGGCTTCTACGTCTGGACCGCCCTCTTCTCGTCGCTGGTCTTCGTCCAGTTCTGGCTCACCGCCGACGAGGCGTTCAGCGTGGAGGAAGCGAAGCGCGCCTTCGGCTTCATCGCCGCCGGCGGGCTCGTGGGCGCCGTCTCCGGCACCGGGATCGCGCGGATCGCCCTCGACTTCACCGACCCACGGACGCTCCTCCTCATCTCCGCAGGAGCCACCGTGGCCGGCGCCGGCCTGGCCCTCGTCGCCACCAAGGGCGGCTGCCAGGGCCCCGAGGTCCAGCCGGAGATGACCGCCGCCCGGGCGATGCCCGGGTACGTGAAGCACGACCCGTACCTGCGCCTCCTCGCCATGCTCGCGGTCCTCACCGCCGCGAGCGCGACGCTGATCGACTATCTCTTCAAGGCCGCCGTCGCCGGGGGAATCGCGCCGGAGCGGATCCCCCGCCTCGTCGCCAACGTCTACCTGGGTCAGAGCGCCCTGGCGCTCGTCGTCGAGCTGGTGCTGGTTGGGCTCCTCCTCCGCAGCAGCGGCGTCACCCGGAGCATCGCCCTCCTGCCGCTGGTCGTGCTCGCCGGAGCCACCGGGTACGCCGTCGGCGCGGCCCTCGTCGCGATGCTCGTCCTGAAGACCCTCGATGGAGGCCTCCGCCCCTCGCTCTACCGGGTGGGGACCGAGCTGCTCTACCTCCCCATCGGCCCCGCCGAGCGGCGGGTGGTGAAGCCCTCCATCGACACCCTCGGTCAGCGGGGCGGACAGGCGCTGGCCTCGCTCCTCCTCCTCGCGTTGCCCCTCTTCCCCGAGCGGCACCAGATGGGCGCGGCGACGGTGTGCCTCGCCCTCGTGGCAGTGGCCTGGGTGCAGGCCACCGTGGCTCTCCGCCGTCGCTACCTCGAGCGCTTCCAGCGAGAGCTCGGCGAGGGTCGGGTCACGACGGCGAGCATCGACCGGCTCGATCTCGCCTCGGCCGAGGTGCTCGTCGCGGGGCTCGGCTCGTCCAGCGTCCGCGAGGTCCTCGCCGCACTCGAGGTCCTCGCCGCGGCGGGGCGCCTGGGCCTGGTCCCGGCGCTCATCCTCTACCACCCGGACCCGATGGTGGTGCGCTCTGCGCTCCGCCTCCTCTCCCACAGCGAGCGCCCCGACGTCGACGCGCTCCTGCCCTTCCTGCTCCGCCATCCGGACGATCAGGTCCGGGCGATGGCCGCCGAGCGGTGGGCCAGCGGAGGGCATGCTCCGAATGCCCTCCGCGTCGCGCTCGACGATCCCAGCCCCAGGGTCCGCGCCTCCGTCCTGATCGTGCTCTCCGCAGACGAGACCGGGGCGGAGGCCAGGGAATCGCTCGCCGCCATCGCCGCAGGTCCGGATCTGCAGGCCCGCCGCGCCCTTGCCTGGGCGATCGGCAACGCTCCCCGGCCCGATCTCCTCCCGGTCATCGAGACGCTCTTCCTCTCGGGCGACGTCGAGACTCGCCGCGAGCTGCTCCGCGCGGCGCCTGGCCTCCCGACCCCGCCCCCGGAGTTCGTCTCCCAGCTGATCTCGTTGCTCGCCGAGCCGTCGCTCCGTCCAGGAGTGCGCGACGCGCTCGTCAGCATCGGCACGCCGGCCCTCGTCGAGCTGGAGCGGCTGCTGCTCAGCCCCGACACGCCATACGCGCTCGCCCGCGAGCTGCCTGCGTCCATCGCCGCGTTCCCGGCGGAACCGGCGACCGGCCCGCTGGTCAGCCGCCTCGTCCAGGCCCGCGGAGGGCTGGACCGCTTCCGGTCGCTGCGGGCACTCAACCAGCTCCGGCGAACCCATCCCCGGTTACCCCTGGACCGCGGCGCGCTCGAATCGGCGCTCGAGATCGAGCTCAGGTCGGTGTTCCGGAACCGCGTGCTCCGGCTCGCCGGGGCTGGGTTCGGCATCGGCCCGAAGGAGGGGCGCGCCCCCGCCGGAACCCTGCTCCTGGACCTGCTGCGCGATCGCGAGCGACGCGGCATCGAGCGCACCTTCCGCGTGCTGAATCTCCTGTTGCCCGGCGAGGGGCTGGAGCAGGTCTACCTCGGCATCCGCTCGGAGGATCGCCGCCGGCGCGATGCCGCGCGCGAGGTGCTGCTCGAGCTGCTCCGGGCACGGTGGCGTGAGCCGGTGCTTGCGCTGCTCGACGCGAAGGCGGTGGTGCCGGCTTACGCCGCAGCCGTGCTCGGGCCGGTGCCAACCCCCGAGAGCTTCGTCGAGGCCCTCCTCGACCAGAGCAGCGAGGTCGTGCGCCTCCTCACGCCATGCCTCGCGCGCGAGCAGGGGTGGACGGGCGTGGTGAAGCGCCTCCGCGCAGGTCCCCGCTGCTCCGACGAGCAGTCGGCCGCGTTTGCCGAGGGCGCGATCGAGCAGCTCGAGCGGGGGACGGAGCAAGTCCATGCCTGAGCTGGATCCCGCGACGCTCGCCGAGCGCGTGCTGCGGCTGAGCCGCTCTCCGCCCTTCGACCTGATGCCCGTCGAGGACGTCACCGTGCTCGCCGCCGTCGGCCGCGAGCAGTCCTTCCCCTCGCGGACCGTGCTGGCCCGGGCCGGCGAACGGACGATGGCGCACTATGTCCCCCTCGCCGGACGCCTGCGGCTGTCCGACACACCCCTCATCGAGAGCCAGGTGACGCACGGCGGGGTGGGCGCGCTCTCGGTGCTCGGCAACGTCGTGCTCCCGGCCGACCTCGTGGCCGAGGCCGGCTCGGTCCTCCTGGTGCTCGACCGCGATGCGCTCCTCGACGTGCTCGAGGAGCACGGTCACGTCGCGCGCACGGTGCTGCGCCTGCTCGCGATGAAGCTCCTCGAGTTCCAGAAGAACAGCCCCCCGCCGGCGCCTCCCCGGCCACCGCCGACAGTGCGGCTGGACCTGGTCTCGCGCATGCTGACCCTGCGAGACGCGCTCGGACTGGGCAGCGACGCGATGGCCACCGTCGCCCGCCTCGCCCGGGTGGCCCGCGCGCGCCAGTTCGCCGCCGGGGAGAGCGTGTTCGACGGACAGCAGCCGGCGGACGTCCTCGTACTCCTCGAGGGGTCCCTGCAGCTGAAGGGGCCAGGCGCCACCGAGCGGATCGCCCGGCCGGGCGAGGTCCTCGGCCTCGCGGAGGCGGTGGCCGGCGTCCCCATCGGCCTTCAGGCGACGGCGAAGTCGGAGATCATGGCGCTGATCCTCAGCCACCACGAGCTCGCGGAGGACATCGAGGACGAGGACACGCTCTGCCTCCAGTTCATCCGAGCCTTCTCCGCGCAGTTGTGGAGGGTGATCGCCGGCACCGGCCCGTGGAAGGACGTGGCGCAGGAACACGAGGAGTCCGTCGCCGAG
>CAZDSB010000052.1:0-9460 GCA_964507515.1 uncultured Myxococcaceae bacterium | reverse complement strand
ATCCGGATGCAGGCCCACGCCTCCGACCCGGAGGTATTCATCCGGTCCCTGGCCACGCGTGGGTCCCTCGGGGGACTCTCACGGGCCACGGGGGACTGCATCCGCGTGATGGACGCGATGGGGAAGGACGTCATCGTGGTGGAGACCGTGGGCGTCGGCCAGGACGAGATCGACATCGCCCAGATGGCGCACACGACGCTTCTGATCACCGTGCCCGGGATGGGCGACGACATCCAGGCCATCAAGGCCGGCATCCTCGAGGTGGCGGACGTCTTCATCGTCAACAAGGCCGACCTCGACGGCGCCGACCGCACCGTGCGCGAGCTGCGGCAGATGCTGGAGCTCCGCCACGCCCTCCGGCACCCGGCGGTGGAGCACGACCGCCAGCACCGCCTGAAGGCACGCGCCCAGGGCAAGCCGGCGATCCCGTCCGAGCAGGCGCCTCCCTCGAACGAGTGGGAGCCGCCCATCCTCAAGGTCATCGCCGCCCGCGACCAGGGGCTCGATCCGGTGATGGAGGCCATCGCCCGCCACCGCGAGTTCCTCGAGCGAACCGGCCAGCGCGCCGAGCGCGAGCGCGCCCGCGCGCGGATGCAGTTCCTCGCCCTGCTGCGCAACCGGCTCCTCCAGTCCGCCCTCGACCGCCTCGAGGCCGAGAAGGGCAGGCTGGACGAGGTCGCGCTCTCCATCGCCCGGCGCGAGGCGGACCCCTACGCGCTCGCGGAGACCCTCGCCCGTCAGCTGTCCACCTGACCGATGCCCGCTCCCGCCCGCCCCGCCGATTCCTTGCTCGTCGAAGGCCTCTGCCGCCGGCTGGGGCTGGACGCGCTGGACGGGGTGGAGGGGCTGGCCGCGCTCACCCACAAGAGCTACGTCAACGAGCACCGGGACGAGGGCGCGGACAACGAGCGACTCGAGTTCCTCGGCGATGCGGTCGTGGATCTCGCCGTGAGCCACCGGCTGATGGAACGCTTCCCCGGCGCCGACGAGGGCGAGCTCTCGAAGCTCCGCGCGCTGCTGGTCAACGAGGAGAGCCTCGCCCGCGTGGCCCGGCACCTCGGCCTCGGAGACCTGCTGCGGATGGGCCGGGGCGAGGAGATGACCGGCGGGCGCGACAAGAGCTCCGTCCTCGCCGACGCGCTGGAGGCGGTCATCGGCGCGGTTTACCTGAGCGTCGGCTTGCCCGGCGCCCTCACGGTGGTGGACCGGCTCTTCGGCGATCTGCTCCAGGGAGTGGCCGAGGGGAAGAGCGGCGAGGACTGGAAGACCCGGCTCCAGGAACTGGTCCAGACGCGGCTCCGGCAGTCGCCTCGTTACCGGGTGGTGAGCGAGGAGGGCCCGGACCACTCCAAGACCTTCGAGGTGGAGGTCACCGTGGGGACCGAGCTGTTCGCCCGCGCCCGCGGCCGCTCCAAGAAAGAGGCGGAGCAGGCCGCGGCACGAGAGACGTTGACGATGCTCGATTCCGAGGCCAAGAAGGACCCTGGCGCGCGCTGAAGGCCGCGCCGCCCGGCAGCTGCCACCTTCCCTGGAGTGACGACACCCGCATGCGACCCGCCCGCACCGCCGCAGTGTTCCTCTTTTCCGTCCTCGCCCTCGCGGCCTGCGAGAAGTCGTCTCCACCCCCACCGCCGGCGCCCCCCGCGAAGCCCGCTGCGCCGACCCCGCCGCTTCCGCCGGCGGAGGCCGCCACGCCACTCGCCGCCGGTGGCCCCTGGATGAGCAAGGCCCAGGCCGGGAAGGACCTCTGGGCCACGCTGAAGACCAGCAAGGGCGACATCGTCGTGAGGCTCTTCAGCAAGGACGCGCCGAACACCGTGGCCAGCTTCGTGGGGCTCGCCACCGGCGAGAAGGAGTGGGTCGATCCGCGCGACAACCAGCGCAAGAAGACCCCGCTCTACGACGGCACCGAGTTCCACCGAGTCATCCCGAACTTCATGATCCAGGGTGGAGACCCCACCGGGACCGGTCGCGGGCAGCCTGGCTTCACCTTCCCGGACGAGTTCAAGAGCGGCCGCAAGTTCGACAAGAAGGGCCTCCTCGCCATGGCCAACCGCGGCCCCGACACCAACGGCAGCCAGTTCTTCATCACCACGTCGACGCCCACTCACCTCAATGGCAAGCACACCATCTTCGGGGAGGTGGTCAGCGGCTACCCGGTGGTGGAGGCCATCTCCCAGGTGAAGACCATGATGGGCAGCCGGCCGGCCGACCCGGTGACGCTCGTCTCGGTTGCCGTGTCTGACAAGCCGCCCCGGAGCTAGTAGAGGGGCCCCTCGAGGCAGAAAGGAACCGCACGATGGCAATGGTCGACGAGGTGAAGGCCGGCAAGGACCTGTACGCGCACTTCGACACCACCGAGGGCAAGGTGGTGGTGAAGCTGTTCAGCAAGGACGCGCCGAAGACGGTGGAGAACTTCGTCGGGCTCGCCACCGGCGAGAAGGAGTGGACCGACCCCGCCACCCGGGCCAAGAAGACCAGCACACCGCTCTACGACGGCACCATCTTCCACCGCTGCATCGCGGACTTCATGGTCCAGGGCGGAGACCCGCTCGGACGCGGCACCGGCGGCCCCGGGTACCAGTTCGCGGACGAGTTCGGAAGCGGCCGCAAGTTCGACAAGCCGGGCCTGCTCGCCATGGCGAACGCGGGGCCCAACACCAACGGCAGCCAGTTCTTCATCACCGTGGTGCCGACGCCCTGGCTCAACAACAAGCACACCATCTTCGGCGAGGTCGTCTCCGGACAGGACATCGTCAAGCGGGTGGCCAACGAGGTTCCCAAGGGCGCGGGCGACCGCCCCCGGACGGACATCCGCATCAACAAGCTCACCATCTCCACCCAGCCCTGAGCCGCGGGGCTCGTCCCCGCCACCTCCCAGGGGAGGCCCGGGCTCTCCGGCCTCCTCCAGACCACCTCCCGATGCCCGCTTCGCACTCAGGATTCGCCGCGCTCCTCGGCCGCCCCAACGTGGGCAAGAGCACGCTCCTCAATCGCCTGGTGGGGGAGAAGATCGCCATCGTCTCGCCCAAGCCGCAGACCACCCGGACCCGCATCACCGGGGTGGTGAACCGGCCCGAGGGACAGGTGGCGTTCGTGGACACCCCGGGCATCCACGAGGCGAAGGGCGCGCTCAACCGGGCGATGGTGGATGCGGCCCTCGCCGCCCTCGAGGACGTGGACGTCGTCCTGCTCCTCGTGGAGCCCTCGCTCGGGCCGGACGGAAAGACGCCGCAGGTCACGCCCGGGGTCCGGTCCATCCTCGAGCGGCTCGTGGCGGTGAAGAAGCCGGTGCTCCTGGTGGTGACGAAGGTGGACACGGTTTCCAAGCCGCTGCTCCTGCCGTTCGTGACGGCGCTCACCGAGGTGCGCCCCTTCGACGAGGTCCTGCTCGTCTCCGCGCTCGCCGGCGACGGGGTGGAGGACCTCCTCGGCCGGACGCTGGCCCATCTCCCCGAGGGACCGCCGCTGTTCGACCCCGAGACCTTCACCGATCAACAAGAAAACGGCCTCGCCGCCGAGCTGATCCGGGAACAGGTGCTTCGCCACACCCGGCAGGAGGTCCCGCACTCGTCGGCGGTGGTCATCGACGCGTTCGACGAGAGCGAGCGCGCGCCACGCCACGGCAGCAAGCCCGGCGGCCTCCAGGGGCTGGTCCGCATCCACGCCACGCTCTACGTGGAGCGGGACAGCCAGAAGGCCATCGTCATCGGCAAGCGCGGGGCGATGCTCAAGGCGATCGGCACCGACGCGCGGAAGTCCCTGGAGCGCCTCCTCGGGACCCACGTCTACCTGGACCTCCGGGTCAAGGTGGAGCCGCGCTGGACGGAGAGCGAGCGCGGGCTCCGGAAGGTGGGGCTCGGATGAGGCCGCTGGTCGCGATCCTCGGTCGCCCCAACGTGGGCAAGAGCACGCTCTTCAACCGCATCGCCGGGCGGCGTCTGGCGCTGGTGCAGGACGTGCCCGGCGTCACGCGGGACAGACACTATGCCGACGCCGAGTGGCAGGGACGGCAGCTCGCGGTGGTCGACACCGGCGGCTTCGTTCCCGAGGAGGCAGGGGGCCTGGCGGCCCAGGTGCGCGCTCAGGCCCAGCTCGCCGCGGCCGAGGCGGACGTGGTCCTCATGGTGGTGGACGGGCGGAGCGGACCCACCGCCGTGGACGAGACGCTGGCCCGGGCGCTGCGCCGGACGGGGAAGCCACTGCTCCTGGTGGTCAACAAGCTCGATTCTCCCGCGGCGGCCGAGACCGGAACCGCCGACTTCTACCGGCTCGGCATCACGGACGTGTTCCCGGTCTCCGCCGAGCACGCGCTCGGGGTGGACGGGATCCTCGACGCGGTGGTCGCGCGGCTACCGGCGCCCCCGGAGACGACGTCCGAGGAGATGCAGGAGGAGAACGCGCCGGTCCGCCTCACCATCCTCGGCCGGCCCAACGTGGGGAAGAGCACCCTCCTCAACGCGCTCGTCCGCGAGGAACGGGTGGTGGCCAGCCCCGAGCCCGGCACCACCCGCGATCCCATCGACACGACCCTGGTCCACGGGGGCCGCCGCTTCGTCCTGACCGACACCGCCGGAATCCGCCGCCGCAAGTCTGTGTGGGAGGGCGTGGAGAAGCTCAGCGTGCTCGCCGCGCTGCGGAGCATGGAGCGGGCGGACGTCGCGGTCCTGGTGCTGGACGGCACCGAGCCCGGCGTAGATCAGGACGCGCGGCTCGCGGGGCTCGTCGCCGAGCGTGCCCGGGCGCTCCTGGTGGTGGTCAACAAGTGGGACCTGGTGACCAAGGACCCCCGGACCGAGAAGCGCACCCGCGAGGAGCTGAAGTGGACTCTGAAGTTCGTGGCCTACGCGCCCATCGTCTTCGTGAGCGCGCTCACCGGGTCCAAGGTGGACAAGGTGCTCGACCTCGCCGCCGGACTGCAAGACTCCTTCCGGATGCGCGTCCCCACCCCCGCGCTCAACAAGCTCCTCGGCCAGCTCGTCGACGCTCACCCGGCGCCCATCGTCGACGGCCGGCCGCTGCGGCTGTACTACATCGCGCAGGTCGGCACGGCCCCGCCGGCCTTCGCCATCACCACCAACCGCCCGGAGAAGGTCCCCGAGGCCTACAAGCGGTACATCTCGAACCAGCTCCGGGAGGCGTTTGGACTGCGCGTCCCCCTCCAGCTGTTCTTCCGGGAGAAGCCAGGAAAGGCCAGGCGGGTGGCCAGGAAACGCCCCCACGCCCGTCGTTGACGTCCAACCATCCGGATCCCTACAGTGCGCGCCCTTTCCGGGCCCCCAGCAAGAAGGACACCAGGACACCACGTGGCACAGGATCGAATGAGTCGACGGGAGCTCCGCGCGCCGGACGCGTTCCAGCGGGTGGGGGTCGAGGCCGAGGGGTGGATCGCTCAGCACAGGAACGCGGTCGTCGGCGCGGTCGTCACCCTTCTCGTCGTGTCCTTCGTGGTGATGCTCGTCCGCACGTTCTCCGAGCGGAAGGAGGAGAAGGCGCGGACGGCGCTCGGAACGGCCATCGGGGTGCTGTCGCGCCCGGTGCAGGCCGATCTGCCGCCGGGTGCCCCTCAGGACCCGGCGCCCTTCAAGTCCGAGCAGGAGCGTGACCAGGCGGCCGTCACCGCGCTCACCGCCGTCCTGACCAAGTACCCCGGCACCAACGCCGCCGTGACCGCGAGCCTGCCGCTCGCCGCCACCGAGGTCCGGTTGGGCCAGCTCGACGCCGCCATCGGCCACTTCGAGTCGTACCTCCGGGGCGCTCCGTCCAGCGAGCCGCTCCGGACGGCGGCCCTCGACGGCCTGGGGCACGCGCGCGAGGCGAAGGGGGAGCTGCCGCAGGCCCTCGAGGTTTACGAGCGGATGGCCCGCGAGGAGAGCGCCGGCTTCGAGGCGGGCATGGGCGCGTTCAACCGGGCGCGGATCCTCGCGCTGATGGGCAAGAAGCAGGAGGCTGCGCAGGGCTTTGCCGACCTCGTTGCTGCGAACCCCGGCACCCCGGCCGCGCGCATGGGCCAGGAGCGGCTCTCGGTGCTCGAGGCCGAGGGCTTCAAGGTCACCGTCGCCGCAAAGCCGGATGCCGGATGAGCCGCGCCGCGCTCCTCACGGTCGCCGTCGGCCTCGCGTGGTTGGCCGCCTGCGCCGGGCGGGCCCCCGTCCTGGCCGACCCGTTCTCCCGCGAGCCCGCGGCCCCGCTCGCCGTCTACAGCATCGACTACTGGCACGCGATGATGGAGGCCTCGACGGTGATGGAGTTCGTGCCGCGGGAGTTCGCCACCCCTGCGGTGGACCCCGCGTCTGGCCGGGTGGTGGTGGGGACCCGCGATGGCGTCCTCCGGAGCGTCACCATCGACGGCAGGGTTCGCTGGACGGTTCCGACGCCCGCGCCGTTCTACGCCGGCGTGCTCATCCGCGACGGTGTCGTCTACTCGCCCGGTGGAGATGGCATCCTCCGGGCGCTGAAGGCCGACACCGGCGCCGTCCTCTGGACCTATGACTGCGGCGAGGAGCTGGTCACCGTCCCGGTGCTCGCCGAGGGGCGGCTGCTGGTCGCGTCGCAGTCGGCCACCCTCTACGCGGTGGATGCCGCCGACGGGAAGTGGATCTGGCAGTACCGGCGCACGCCTCCGGCCGGCTTCATCCTCCGTGGAGCGAGCACCCCCGTCGTCCGGGACGGGGTCGTGTACCTCGGCTTCTCCGACGGACACGCGGCCGCGCTGGACGCCAAGACCGGCGGTGCCATCTGGGACCGCGTCCTGTCCACCGGCACCCAGTTCATCGACGTGAGCAGCACCCCCGGATTCGACCCGGCGGGCCACCTCATCGTCGCCTCCTACAAGGACGGGCTCTTCGCGCTCGACGCGAAGACCGGGGACACCGTCTGGCAGACCACCGCTTCCGGGCTGGCCTACGTCCTCGTCCGGGGCTCGGTCATCTTCGCCTCCGGCGAGGACCGGATCGGCGCGTACAGCTCCGAGACCGGAAAGGCCATCTGGCTCATGCCGCTGCCCGATCGCGCGGGCCAGCAGCCGGCGTTCGCCTCCGGTCTGCTCCTGGTTCCCACGGGACGATCGCTGCTCTTCGTGGACCCGGTGAGCGGGAAGGTGCTCCGCCGATTCGACCCCGGGAAGGGCGTCACCGCGACGCCCGGCGTGTACGGGCCCGACGCGCTGGTCCTGTCAAACCTCGGGTTCATGTACGGACTGCACGTGACCCAGCCCGGAGCGCTGTGAGCCGCGAGGTTCGGGTGGTGGCGGCGCTCATCGAGACCGCCCCCGGCCGCTACCTCGTCCAGCAGCGGCTGCCCGGGAAGAGCCGCGGGCTGCTCTGGGAGTTTCCGGGCGGGAAGGTGGAGCCCGGAGAGTCCGACGGCCAGGCCCTGGTGCGCGAGGCGCGCGAGGAGCTGGGCGTGCGGCTCGAGGTCGGACGGGAGCGGTTCGCCGTCCGGCACGCGTACCAGGACCTGACGGTGGACCTCCATCTGTACGACGCCCGCGTCGTCGACGGCACGCCCGCGCCGCTCGGGGCGCACGCCCTCCGGGGCGCCACCGCGGAGGAGATGCTGGGCATGCCGTTCTGCGAGGCGGATCTCCCTTTGCTCCGCCAGCTCGCGTCGGAGGGGCAGGGCAGGCTGCAGCGGTGATTCGCCGGACGTTCCAGCTCGTGCCGGGCATCGGCCCGTGGCGGGAGAAGGACCTCTGGGCGCGCGGCCTCGACGGCTGGGGTCCACTCCGCCAGGGCGGCGCCGCAGTGCTGGGCCGAAGGCTCCACGCGACGGTCTGTGCGGCGGTCGACCGCGCGGAGGCGGCGCTCGACGGCGGCGATCTCGGGACGCTGGTCGAAATGCTGCCGGCGCGCGAGCACTGGCGCCTCTGGCCGCTGGTCTCGGACGAGGCGCTGTTCCTCGACATTGAGGCCGACGGGGTGGGGGAGCGGCACCGGCCGACCGTGGCCGGATGCCTCGATGGAGACAGGCTGGCGAGCTTCATCGAAGGCCGGAACCTCGAAGCGCTACCCGGACGGCTCGCCGGCCGAAGGGTGTGGGTCACCTTCAACGGGGGCTCGTTCGATCTCCCCGTGCTCCGTCACGCCTTCCACGGCCTTCCCCGCCCGGTGCTGCACCTGGATCTCAAGCCGCTGTGCCGCCGCATCGGGCTGGGCGGGGGGCTCAAGTCGGTCGAGGACCGCCTGGGCATCGCGCGACCGCCGCACCTGCGCGGTCGGAGCGGGATGGACGCGGTGCTGCTCTGGCGCGCGTACCAGAGCACGGGCGACGTGGAGGCCCTGCGCTTCCTCGTCGAGTACAACCTATACGACGCGTTCCAGCTGCGGGCCGTCGCGGACCGGGCCTTCAACCGCGCCGCCGAGCGGCTGCACTGGCCGGACCGCGTGGAGCCGTGGGACCGCGGGGTGGTGCTCTACGACCTCAGCCGGCTGCTTCTCGCGCTCGAGCCCACGGCCGCGGACCGCGTCCGGGCCGAGGAGCTCCGCGCCGCCGCGGTCTGAGGCGAGGGCGCCCCGAGCCGCCGCGGTGCAACCGACCGACGCCTGAAGTTCCGCGTGCGGATCAGGCCGTCCGGGGATACTCCCGCGCATGCGCGCTCTCTTCTTCGTGATCCTAGGGCTGGCTTCTGCCTGCGCCGGAAGCTCGGCCGGGCCCGGCACCGCGACACCGGCCACCACCGTCGCGACGATCGCTCCCCGTCCCGAGGACGTCGGCTCGGTCGACGGTGTCATGCGTGCCTTCTACGAGGTCACCAACGTGCCGCCCGACGGCCCGCCACAGTGGGATCGCGACCGGACGCTCTACGTGCCGTGGATCCGCTTCGTCGCGCTGGGCTCGGGCGCGACCGGCCGTCCGGCGGTCACGGTGTGGACGCATCCCGAGTTCGTGGAGGCGACCCAGCCCCTGGTGAAGAAGGGCTTCGTCGAGCGTGAGATCTTCCGCACCACGCGGCGCTACGGGAACATGGTCCACGTCGACTCGACCTACGAGGCCCTGGTCGGCACCGAGAACCCCGAGCGAAGCCGCGGCGTGAACAGCCTGGACCTCTACTTCGACGGGACACGCTGGTGGGTGGCGAGCGTGGTGTGGCAATCGGAGGACGCCGCGCACCCCATCCCGCCGGAGCTGCTTCCGCCCCGGAAGGATTGATCTGCCGAGCCACGGCGCCAGCGTCCGCGCTCTCGGACCGCGAGCGTGATGCTTCCTCGACAGGGCCGACCGACGAGCTCTGCGCCGGACGCTGGCTTCCTCCTTGGGATAGCGTCCGGTGGATGCGCGCATTCTGCGCCGGGGAAACCGGATGAGGTGGTGGCGTGCGTCGGCCGTGGTGCTGATGGGCCTGCTGGCTTGCACGACGTCGGTGCCCGACGGGGGAGGATACGATGCTGGCCCAGACCCAGCAGCTGGCGTGCCGCTGAGCTCACCCCCAGGATTCTTCCACCTGCCGCATGCCACCGTG
>CAZDSB010000051.1:0-7736 GCA_964507515.1 uncultured Myxococcaceae bacterium | reverse complement strand
CTCTGCACGCGGAGCATCCAGTCGGAAGGTCCCCCCACGCGGAGGTATGCCCAGGTCAGCAGCAACGCGAGCGCGTCGGGGACGACGTAGACGAACCTCGTGAAGGCACCGTTCAGGAACACGAAGCCCACCCCGATCAGCGCGAACACGTTGCCGGTCACCGGAAGGCCCCAGAAGTTCGTCTGCCGCCGTCCGAAGCTGAGGCCGTAGGCGACCCAGAGCGACGTCCCCATCACCCAGCCGCCGGTGAACGGGATGCCCAGCAGCGCGCGGAGCACCAGCGCGAGAAGCACGGTGACGACACCCGCGAGGACGGTGGTGCCCACCGCGAAGGACGCCATCCGTCGCGTGCCCCAGGTCTGCTCGAGGGCGCCGCCCAGTTGCCAGAGGATGAGCGCGCCGAAGATGACGCCCATCGGAGATCCCTCGACGAAGGCGTAGCTCAGCGGCTGCCAGAGGTAGCCGCGAAGCACGAGGCCCGGCACGAGGCGCAGGTACTGTCCGATCCCCTCTCGCCCGAGGGCGAAGACGACGGAGCCGACGACGAGGGCAACCGCGAGCCACGCTGCGGCACCCTGCAACCCTGGAAGCATGGGGCGGAAGCCCCGGCGCATCGGACGCATGTCCAGAGGTCTCCACGAGCGGGGCCCCGGGCGCAACCCCCCGGAGCCGTCGCGTGTTCAGCCGTTCCGCGAGGCGGCCTCTCGATGCCGGTAGAAGAGAGTGACGGTCAGGCAGTGGAACTCCTTGTCGGAGCTCTGGGTCACCACGCGGTCGACGACCTCGACCCCGGGGTTGTTCTGGAGCCACTTGGTGATCGTCTCACCCATGGTCTCGCGGTCCCGGGCGAGCGTCGTCGAGAACACCTTCACTCCGGTGAAGGGCGCGGTGGCCATGCGCGCGTCTTACATCTGATGCGCCGGAGCGAGCAACCGTATTGGAAAGCTACAGCGAGCGTGCCCGGCGGGAGAGACAGGAGGCCTCTTCCCGGCAGCTTGGACCGATGCCGTCCGGGTGGGGGCCGAGCGGGGTCCGGTCGGACTCCTCCACCCCGCACAGGACGCAGTGGCGCTTCCGCTGCCGCCGCTCGGCCCGTCGCTGCTCGGCGATCTCCTTGGCCCGCTCCCGCGTGCTCTTCGCGCCATCGGTGGTCATCGCGCCGTCACCCTCGCCGGACATCGATAACACGCCTTGCCGCGGAGGGGGGGACCCGATGATGCTCGAAGGGCTCTTCTCGATGGTTCCTTTCCGCGTGTCCTGGGCTGCCCTGGCCCTCGCAGCCTGTGTCCTGCCCGGCTGCGGTCCCGGGACGACCCCCGAAACGGTCCCGGAGGCGGTTGCCACCGCCCGGGCGCTGGTGCGGCCCTACGTCGCCCGGAACGCCCTCACCGCCCGGAGGCCGGACACCGCCATGCAGGGAGCGGTGACACCGGGTCCGACCGCGGTGGTGCTCGGACGGCGGGCCTCCGACGGAAGCCTCCGGGTGGGGTGCGTCGATAGCGAGGATGGCGCCGAGGCGCTGGTCCGGGACTCCGAAGACTCTCGATGATCCCTCGCCGTTTCCACGCGCTGCTTGCCGCCTCCCTGCTCGTCTCGCCGCTGGCTCTCGCCGGGGCGGAGATCCGCATCATCGACGGGAACGGCTCGGGAGAAGGACTGAACGACACCGCGCCGGCGGAGCCGGTGGGCGGAAACCCGGGCACCACCGTCGGCGAGCAGCGGCTGATGTCCGCGCAGTACGCCGCGGCGCTGTGGTCCGCCACCCTGGGAAACCGGGTGCCCATCTCCATCCGCACTGAGTTCGTCGATCTCGACTGCTCGGGCGGAACGGCGGTGCTGGGCGCCTCGGGACCGAGCGCCCTCTACGACGACAATCGCTATCCGGCAGCCCTGGCGAACGAGCGCGCAGGGCAGGACCTCGACCCGGGCCGCGAGGAGATCGACTCGCGGTTCAACGCGAAGATCGGACGGTCCGACTGCGCGATCACCGCCTGGTACTCCGGGCTGGACAACCTCGCCCCGGCCGGCACCACCGATCTGGCCTCGGTGTTCCTCCACGAGATGGCCCACGGGCTGGGCTTCATCAAGTCGGCGACGGCGTTCCGCGAGCAGGCCCGCGACGACACCAGCGGGGTGCTCCTCTCCCAGCTGTCCTCCACCGACTACGACGCGGCCATCCGCCGTCCGTTCGGGGTGAGCTGGGTGGGACCCGCCGTTCGCGGCGCCAAGGACGCCATCCTGGACCGGACCGACGGGCTGATGCGGCTTCCCGACGGGCGCACCTTCCCACTCGCCCGGGCCCGGTTCGGTCCGGGGCACGTCTCGCTCTCGGCGCCGGTGGTGCTGGCGCAGGACGCAGACGGAGGGACGCTCAACGACGCCTGCAACCCGCTGGTGCCCGTGCCCGGGGCGCTGGTGCTGGCCGAGCGAGGCGTGCGCTCGGACGCGGGCCTCTTCTGCCTCGTCTCCCAGCGGGCCCTGAACGCACAGGCGGCGGGCGCGGTCGGGCTCGTGGTGAAGCCCTCGCAGTCCGGCACCGGCCCGACCTCGTACACCGGGGACGCCGGTCCAGGGCTCACCATTCCGGTGTGGGGCATCTCCGCGGACGATGGGACGTCGCTCGAGGGCTACCTCTCCCAGGGCGGCGAGCTGGTGAGCGTGGACGGCGACGGCCGGCGCGCCGGCGAGAACCTGTCCGGGGACGTGCTGCTCTACACTCCGAGCACCTACTCCGACGGGTCGAGCGTGGGCCACTGGGACTCGAGCGCCTCGCCGCCCCTGCTCATGATGCCCACCATCAACCCGAGCCTGCCGCGGACGATGGACCTCACCCCCGCCGCGCTGAAGGACGTGGGCTGGTCGCCGGCGACGGGTCTGAGCATCGGCGCGACTTCGCTCGGCTACCCTTACACCTCGGGCCATCCTCCTCGGTTCATCGTCCACGTGCTCAACCGCGGGACCGTGACCGCGACCGGAGTGGTGCTCGACGCGCAGGCGGACCCGGAGCTCCGCCTCGTCTCCACCGCGCTCGACTGCACCGGCGGGATGCCCTGCACGCTGGGGGAGCTCGCCCCGGGCGCCGTGAAGACGGTCATCGCGGCGTTCGAGTTCACCTCCGGAGCGCCCCGCCAGGCCTCGGTCCAGTTCCGCATCAGCGGTGGAACCCCCGCGCCGGCCGACCGCGACGCCGTCACCACCGCACTGGCCACCCATGCCACGGGCTGCAGCAGCACCGGGACCGGGCCCGGCGGCGCGCTCGCGCTCCTCACCGTCGGAGGCTGGATGGTCCGCCGGCGGGCGCGCGGGGGAACGTCGAGGTCAACGCCCGTCGCCGACTAGGTGGGGGTGAGCGCGGTCTCGGAGGCGCTGCGGGAGCGCCGCCGCTCGATGAGCCAGGCGGCGACCACGCCCACCTCGTAGCAGAGCAGCATCGGGCCGGCGAGGATGCTCATGTTGATGGGATCTCCCGTCGGGGTGATGACCGCCGCGAGGATGAGGCACACCACGAAGGCGTGCCGCTGGTACTTCATCAGGAACTTCGCCTTCACCAGCCCCAGCGCGGCGAGCAGCGCCATCACCAGCGGAAGCTCGAACACGACCCCGAGCGCGAGGAGCAGCATGAGCACCAGCGACAGCTGCTCGCTCATCGTGAGCAGTGGTCGGGTCCAGGCCTCCTGGGCCAGCGAGCTCTGACCGGCCGCGAGCGTCTTCTGCATCTTCCACACCCGCGCCACCGCCGAGCCCTGGCTGCCAGCGGCGCCGGCGAGGAGGGAGGCCGACTGCTCCAGCGACTCGGAGGCCTTCCCCGCCGAGCCGGACTCGAAGGCATCGACCGCCTCCATCCGCTTCTCGAGCGCCTGGCGGAGGGCGGGCGCGGCGCTCAGCCCCAGGCCGTCGCGGGTCGCGTCCAGGAGACGGCCCTCGGCGTCGAGGCGCGCCTGAAGCTCGACGGGGCCGTCCGCGAACCGGTCCGGAGAGGAGACCTTGCCGTCGCCCATCGCGGTGAGCCGCTGCACCTCCCCGTCGGCGAGGTTGGCGGCGCGGTCGAAGTCTCCCGACCGGGCAAACCGGAGCGCCTCGACCTCCACCGCCCGCGCTCGCTCCACCCGGGCCTTGATCGGCGCCGTGTCCCCGCTGGAGAGCAGGAACTTGAACATGGTGGGGAGCACGACCAGGTAGCAGAAGGCCGCGCCGATCAGGAACGCGACCGTGCCGAGAAGCACGAAAGGAAAGGCGTACTTCCGCTCGCGGGGGTAGAGCCCCGGCGCGACGAAGCCCCAGATCTGCGTCAGGAGCACCGGTGTGGCGAGGAAGATGCCGGCGTACAGGCCGACCTTCATCAGCACGTTCAGCTCCTCGATGCCCGAGGTGTAGATGAGGCTCCGCTCCGACGGCGGCAGCGCATCGAGCACCGGCTTCATCAGGAAGCCGAAGATGGGGCGAGCGAAGACGAGGCCGGCCATCCCCAGCACGAGCACGGCGATGACCACCCGGAGCAGACGCGACCGCAGCTCGCCGAGGTGCTCGGCGAGGCTCATCCGTGACTGGAGCGGCTCCTCCTCAGCCATGCGAGGCGGGCTCGCCCCCGGGGCGCGCGGGCGCTCCCGGCTCGGCCGCGGAGGCGGTAGGGGGCTCGGTCGGCGCCGGCGTCGGAGCCGGCGCGGCGGGCTCCAGCCCCAGCGGCGCTGCCGAGGACGGCTTCGCGGCGACCACGCCCTCGGGTGGGGGGAAGACGGACGGGTACGTCGGCGGGCTCAGCTCCCCTTCCGGGTTCGCACCGGCCGACGCCTCGGCCTCGGCCTCGGCGGACGCAGGCGCGGCCTCGGTCGAGGGGGGCGGCTCGATCCGCGTGGGCTGCTCCTCGGCGAAGACCTCCTGGTCCATCTTGTAGAACTCGCGCTCCACCATCCCCCGGACGTCGTCGGTCTGACGGCGGAACTCGCGCACGAACTTGCCGATCCCGCGCGCCAGCTCGGGGAGCTTGTCCGGGCCGAGCAGCAGCAGGGCGACGATCAGGATGACTGCGATCTCGCCGGCACCAAGGTTGAACATCGCTTGCTCGCTCTTAAACCTTCTTGGACAGGGTTGCCATTCCCCCGGGGAGGCTCTCGGGCAACGTTTCCGGAGCTGGGGCCCGCCGTCGGACCCCGCGCTCGACGAAGAAGAGCAAGACGGGCAGCAGCAGCGTCAGGGCGATCGCCATCCGGCCGAGCATCGGCACGTTGCCCAGGCTGCCGTCGGGTTGCACGAACAGAACCTGCGCCGAGACGCTCGCGCCGAGCGCGCTGGCGAGGTGCTGCACGGCGGACTGGAAGGACATGAACCGCGCGCGCTCCGGTGGCTCGGGCACGCGCGAGGCGAGGGTGTTGTAGCTCACGTTCCGGGACGAGAGCGCGAAGAAGAGGAGGATCGACATGGCCAGCGCCGCCCAGGCCACGGCGCGGGGTGGGTGGACGAACATGACGTCGAAGGCACCGGCGAGGATCAGCGAGGCAACGGCCCCGACCCGGAAGCTCCCGAAGCGGTCCACCAGCGTGCCCACGCCGCGGAGGGTGGCGAAGCTGACGACGCCGCCGATGCCGTACACCCACTGCAGCTGGTTCCGCGGCAGCCCGAGGTTGGTGAGCAGGTAGGCCGAGATGTTCGGGATGACCAGGAATCCGCCCGCCATCGTCACTGCCGTCATCGCGTACGAGGTCAGCACAAGCGGACGGAACAGAGGGAGCCGTGGGGCGACGCTCTCCGCCCGCCGCGTGAGGTGCGCGCGAAGGCTGGGGAGCGAGGCCGCGACCGACGCGGTGACGAAGAGTCCGAGGCCGCCCACCACCAGGAAGGGTAGCCGCCACCCGCCCCACACCGACAGCTGCAGGCTCAGCGGCACACCGATGACGGACGCCACCGAGAAGGCCCCCATCACCGCGCCCATCGCCTTCCCGCGCCGCTCGGGAGGAACCACGTCGGCGATGATCGACAGCGAGAGCGATGTCGCCGGACCTCCGAACGCGCCCGCGAGGAAGCGCGCAACGAGCAGCGTGGGGAAGCTCCACGCCAGCCCGCCGGCGAGGGTTCCCAGCACGAGGCCGGTCATCGCGATCGCCAGCGCCGGCCGCCGGTCGAACCGGTCGAGGAAGGTCGAGCCGGCGATGCCGGCGATCGCCGCCGCCGCGGTGTAGGCGCCGCCGAGGAGCCCGAGGCGGGACAGGGGGATGTCCAGGGCCCGGGCGAAGTCGGGCCCGAGCGGCATCACCATCACGAAGTCCCAGATGTTGATGAACTGCACCGCCCCCACGAGGAAGACCATCCAGCCCTCGGAGGGCGCGCGGCGTGCCGGCTTCACGCCGACATTCATAGACGGAAGCGACGGACCTCGCTGCGGAGCACCTCGGCCTCCTCCTGGAGCCGGGCAATGGCCTCCTCCAGCTGGCGCACCGTCCGGGCCTGCTCCTCGCTGACGCCGCGGATGGCCTCCAGGGTCTTCTGGACGACCGACGAGCCGCGGGCCTGCTCGCGCTGCGCGCGATCCAGCTGCTGGACGCGCTCTCGCATCGCCTCGAGGCCCCGGGTGACGAGCCGGCTCCCCGCGGCCTGCTCCTGACTGCGCCGCTGGACGTCGGCGGTGACGGTCTGCATGTGCTGGGCGGACTGGGTGATGCGTGCGGTGCCGCGGGCCTGCGCCTGGGCCGACTGGGTGACGGACTGGACCGTGTCGGCGATGCGCTGGACCGCCGAGGTGACGCTGCGGCTTCCGCGGGCCTGCTCGACCGTCGCCCGGGCGATGGCCTTCACCATCACAGTGCTGCGGTTGGCGGTGGCGCTGATGCGCTTGAGCGCGGTCTCGGCCTCACGGCCCAGCTCGACGCCTTCCAGGACGTGCTTCACGCCCTGCTCCACCGCGCCCACCGCGTTCCGGCTCTCGTCCTGAACCCGGGCGATGAGCTCGGAGATCTCCTTGGTGGATGCGCCGGTGCGCTCGGCCAGCTCCTTGATCTCGTCGGCCACGACTGCAAAGCCCTTGCCCTGCTCACCGGCCTGGGCGGCGATGATTGCCGCGTTGAGGGCGAGGAGGTTGGTCTGCTCGGCCACTTCGTCGATGACGTCGAGGATGGCGACCACCTCGCCCACGCGCCGACCGAGCCCCTCGATGACGCGGGCGGCGAGCTCGCTCGACTCGCGGATGCGATCGATGCCGGCGAGGGTCTTCTGGATCGACTGCACGCCGCTGGCGGCCTCGGCAGAGACCTGTTCCGACAGGCGGGCGGTCTCGTTGGCGTTGGTCTCCACCTGGCCGATGCTGATGTCCATCTGCTTGATGCTGAAGGAGGTCTCCTCGGTCGAGCCACCCAGCTCCTCGATGGCCTTCGCGACGTCGAGGATGCTCCGGGTCATCTCGTCGATGGCGGCGGTGGTCTCCTGGACGCTGGCCGCCATCTGCTCCACGCCCTCGGCGACCTCCTCGTTCCCCCGGGCGATCTCCGCGATGCGAGCGGTGCTCTCCTCGGCGGTGCGCTGGAGGGCCTCCACGTTCGACGCCACCTCCTGGTGCGTTCCCACCGTCTCCGCCATGGAGCGGCTGGTCTCGCTGACCTGGGACTGGATGGTGGTGGCGCCCGAGCTGACCTGGACGCCGGAGCGGGAGAGCTGGTCGATGACCGCGCCGACCGCCTCGCTCACGGCGCGCACCCGAGCGAGCGTGTCCCGAAGCCCCTGCCCGATGCGGTTGAGCGCTCCGGCGAGGA
>CAZDSB010000050.1:0-20139 GCA_964507515.1 uncultured Myxococcaceae bacterium | reverse complement strand
GGGCGGACGTACGGTCCGGGGGACACGAAGACGCTCTCCGAGGTCTTCACCTGGGCCCTTATCGGAGGGCTGATCGGCGCTCATCTCCTCCACGTCCTCGGCTACCACCCCGAGCTGCTCCGCACGCAGGGTCCCGTCGTGCTGCTCAAGATCTGGGACGGCGTGTCGTCGATCGGCGGCGTCGTGGGCGGAGCCGTCGGCGTCTCCCTCTATCTCCGCCGGCGCGGCCTCCGGTTCCGCCCCTACTCGGACGCCGTCGCGCTCGGGCTGGCGCCAGGCTGGACCGTGGCGCGGCTCGGCTGCGCGGTGGTGCACGACCACCCCGGCGTGCACAGCACCGCCTGGTTCGCGGTGGCGTGGCCGGACGGGCCGCGGCTGGACATGGGTCTCATCGACTGCGTGGTGCTCGCGGGCATCACCGTCCTGCTCTACGTCCTCGCCCGGAAGCCCCGCCATCAAGGGGTGCTGATGGGCGTCCTGGGCGTGACCTACTGCGTGATCCGCTTCTTCCTCGACTTCCTCCGGGCGCGGGACCTGTCGTTCGTGGACGGTCGGATCCTCGGCCTCACCCCGGCGCAGTGGATCACCCCGGTGCTCGCGGCGATCGCGCTCTACCTCCTCGTCACCGCCCGCCGGTTCCCGCTGGTCACCGTGGCCGCCCCTCCTCCCGTCGCCCCGGACGACAGGGGTGGGGACCTCAGCGCGAAGGCCCCGACGGACCCGGCGGAGTCGGGGGAAGCGCGACACGCCCCCGGAGCGCGCTGACGATGAGGCGCGTCGCGGGGCTCTTGTTCAGCGTGTAGAAGTGGATGCCCGGGACTCCCCGGGCGAGCAGCTCCATGCATTGCACGGTGGCGTGCGCGACGCCCAGCTGCACCACCGCGTCGGGGTCGTCGCGGTAGCGCTCCAGCTGGAGGACGAGCCGCATGGGCACCGTCGCTCCGCAGAGGCGCACGAAGCGCTCCAGCTGCTCGATGTTGGTGATGGGCATGATGCCCGGCACGATGGGAACGTTGATCCCCACCCGGCGCGCTCGCTCGACGAAGTCGAAGTAGAAGGCGTTGTCGAAGAACAGCTGGGTGATGATGAAGTCCAGCCCCGCATCCACCTTCGCCTTGAGGTTCCGCAGGTCATCGTCCCGGAGCGGGGTCTCCACGTGGCCCTCGGGGTAGCCGGCGCCGCCGATGCACAGGTGGTGGTCGGTCTCCCGGATGAAGCGGACCAGCTCCGAGGCGTAGCGGAACCCGCCCGGCGCCGCGTGGAACTCGCGCTGTCCCGCAGGCGGGTCCCCCCGGAGGGCGAGGAGGTTCTCCACCCCCATCGCCAGGAACTGCTGGACCAGCCCGCCGAGCTCCTCGCGGGTGTGCCCCACGCAGGTGAGATGCGCCATGGTCTCGATGCCGGTGGCCCGGATCTCGCGGACCAGGTCCACCGTCCGGTCCCGGGTGCTCCCGCCGGCGCCGTAGGTGATCGAGACGAAGCCCGGCTCGAGGGGGCGCAGGTCCTCCAGGGAGCGGAGCAGGGCCCGGTGCCCCTCGTCCGTCCTGGGGGGGAAGAACTCGAACGAGAAGCAGGGGTCCGAGGGGTTGAGCCGGTTCCTGATCTTCATCGCGTGCCTTGCCACACACTCTAGTCAGGGGAGGGGGGCCCGCGCCCCCTTTGCTCAGCCTTGATTGCCCTCGCCGGGGTGGAGTAGTCCGGCGCCACATCCATGGCCCAGAAGACACCGCTCAACCGGGTTCACCGCGCGCTGGGGGCGCGGATGGTCGACTTCGCGGGCTGGGACATGCCCGTCCAGTACACCGGGGTCGTCGCCGAGCACGAGGCGGTGCGAGCGGCGGCCGGTCTGTTCGACGTCTCCCACATGGGGGAGATCGAGTTCCGCGGCGAGGGGGCGCTGGAGAGCGCTAACGCGCTCATCACCAACGACCTCGGCAAGGCCGCGGACGGGCAAGCGGTCTACGCGGGTCTCCTGAACCACCATGGCGGGTTCGTGGACGACGTGGTCGCGTACCGCTTCTCTCCCGAGCACGTCCTCATCTGCGTCAACGCCAGCAACCGGGAGAAGGACTTCGCCTGGATGACCGAGAACACCCCGCGGGTGCAGCCGGTCAACCGGAGCGACGACTTCGCCCAGCTGGCCATCCAGGGACCGAAGGCCGCGGGCATCGTGCAGGGGCTCACCAACCTTCCGCTGGACGGCATCGCCACCTACCGCTTCCGCGAGGGCACAGTGGCGGGAGTGCCCTGCATCGTCTCGCGCACGGGCTACACCGGCGAGGACGGGTTCGAGCTCTACTGCCCGCCGGATCGGGCGGAGCACCTCTGGAACGCGCTGCTCGAGGCGGGCCGGCCGGCGGGGCTCGTTCCCGCGGGGCTCGGCGCCCGGGACACGCTGCGGACCGAGATGAAGTACGCGCTCTACGGCAACGACATCGACGATGCGCACAGCCCGCTGGAGGCCGGGCTGGGCTGGATCGTGAAGTGGGACAAGGGCGAGTTCGTCGGGCGTGCCGCGCTCGCCGCGCAGAAGGCGGCCGGCGTGAAGCGGAAGCTGGTGGGCTTCGAGATGCGGGAGCCCGGAATCCCCCGCCACGGCTACTCCCTCAAGAAGGAAGGCGCGGACGTCGGAGATGTGACCTCCGGCACGCAGGGGCCCACGGTGAAGAAGGCCATCGGCATCGGCTACGTCCCGCCCGCGCTCGCCGCCGAGGGCACGACGCTGGAGGTCGACATCCGCGGACGTCCGGTCCGCGCCCAGGTGGTGAAGACCCCGTTCAAGCGCTAGGAGCACGCGACGACATGGCCGACAATCCGAAGAACCTTCGCTACACCAAGGACCACGAGTGGGCGCGTCGCGACGGCGCCGGGGTGGTGGTGGGGGTCACCGCCCACGCGCAGGAGGCGCTGGGCGACGTGGTCTACGTCGAGCTGCCCAAGGTCGGCGACACCATGACCGCCGGGAAGCCCTTCGGCGTGGTGGAGTCCACCAAGGCCGTGAGCGAGCTCTTCGCTCCCATCTCGGGCAAGGTGACCAAGGTGAACTCGGCCCTGGCCGACGAGCCGGCCACCCTCAACTCCGACCCGTACGGCGCCGGGTGGATCGTCGAGGTCGAGCCGTCCGACCCCGCCCAGCTCGACGCGCTGATGGACGCCGACGGCTACAACGACCTCCTCGCGAAGACCGCGACCTGACAGCAGAAACGCCGACCGGGCGGCCCTCCCGCCATCGACGCGGGACCGGGGACGCGATGGCGCTCCAGCCAGCGTGGCCCGGTCCTGTTAAACCCGCGCCTTCACTGAACGCCTGGAGGCGCTGGCTCGCCCGCCCTCCACCCAGGTAACCATCACCACGATGCCCGACTCCCGGACCCCCTCGGAGACTGACTCCTTTCCCACCCGCCACATCGGCCCCGACGCGGACGAGGTCGGCGAGATGCTGCGCGTCGTCGCCGCGCCGTCGCTGCAGGCGCTGGTGGACCAGACGCTGCCGGCGAACATCCGCCTGAAGCGGACGCTGGATCTGCCGCCGGCGGTGGACGAGGCCCGGCTCCTGGAGGAGCTGGAGGCGCTCGCGGCGAAGAACCAGGTGTTCCGGTCCTTCATCGGGCAGGGGTACTCGGACACCGTCGTCCCGCCGGTCATCCTCCGCAACGTCTTCCAGAACCCGGGCTGGTACACGCAGTACACGCCCTACCAGCCGGAGATCTCCCAGGGACGGCTGGAGGCGCTGCTGAACTTCCAGACGATGGTCATGGACCTCACCGGGCTGCCGGTGGCGAACGCCTCGCTGCTCGACGAGGGGACCGCGGCCGCCGAGGCGATGCACCTCTTCGAGGCGCTTGCGAAGCCCGGCCACGAGGCCTTCTTCGTGTCCGACAAGGTCCATCCGCAGACCCTGGAGGTGGTGCGGACGCGGGCCGGCGCGCTCGGCATCCCGGTCATCGTCGGCGACGCGCGCACCTTCGACTTCTCGACCAAGATCTTCGGCGCGCTGGTGCAGTACCCGGCGACCGACGGTCTGGTGGAGGATCTCGCCTCGTTCTTCGACCGGGTCCACGCGGAGGGCGCGTACGCCGCGGTCGCGACGGACCTGCTCGCGCTCACCGTGCTCACCCCGCCGGGCGAGCTGGGTGCGGACGTCGCCGTGGGCAGCGCGCAGCGGTTCGGCGTTCCGATGGGCTTCGGCGGGCCGCACGCCGCCTTCTTTGCCGTGAAGCAGGAGTTCACCCGGCTGCTCCCGGGGCGCATCATCGGCGTCTCCGAGGACGCCCAGGGCCACCGCGCGCTCCGGATGGCGCTGCAGACGCGCGAGCAGCACATCCGCCGCGAGAAGGCGACCAGCAACATCTGCACCGCGCAGGCGCTCCTCGCGGTGATGGCCAGCTTCTACGCGGCCTGGCACGGGCCGGAGGGGCTCAAGGCCATCGCCACGCGCGTCCACGCGCTCACCGTCCGCCTCGCCCGCGGCCTCGGGCGCCTCGGGGTGAAGGTGAAGCACGCCAGCGTCTTCGACACGCTCCGGCTGGAGATGGAGCCTGCCGAGGCCGACCGGGCGATGGCCCGGGCGCGTGACCGGAAGATGAACCTCCGGCGCATCGATGCCCGGTCGATCGGCATCTCCCTCGACGAGACCACCCGCCCCGAGGACGTGGAGGCGCTGTGGGGCGTGTTCTCCAGCAAGGGCCTGGACTTCGCGAAGGAGGTGCTCACCTCGGAGGTGACGCCGTCGTGGGGCCCGGCGCTCACGCGGAAGAGCGCGTACCTCACCCATCCCGTCTTCCACCGGCACCGGTCGGAGACGGAGATGCTCCGGTACATGAAGCGGCTGGAGGCGAAGGACCTGAGCCTCACCTACGCGATGATCCCGCTGGGCAGCTGCACGATGAAGCTGAACGCCACCGCGGAGATGATCCCGGTGACCTTCCCCGGCTTCTCCCGCGTGCACCCGTTTGCCCCGTCCGAGCAGACGGAAGGTTATCTGGTGTTGTTCCGCGAGCTGGAGCGGATGCTGGCGGAGATCACCGGCTTCGCCGCCGTCTCGCTGCAACCCAACGCCGGGAGCCAGGGCGAGTACGCCGGGCTGCTGGTCATCCGGAAGTGGCACGAGAGCCGCGGCGACAAGGACCGGAAGGTGTGCCTCATCCCCGCCTCGGCGCACGGCACCAATCCCGCGAGCGCGGTGATGGCCGGCTTCGAGGTGGTGGTGGTGAAGAGCGACGAGGACGGCAGCATCGACCTCGTGGACCTCGAGGCGAAGTCCACCCAGCACCAGGCGCGGCTCGGCGCGCTGATGGTGACCTATCCCTCCACCCACGGCGTGTTCGAGGAGGAGATCCGGAAGATCTGCGACATCGTCCACGGCCACGGCGGGCAGGTCTACATGGACGGGGCGAACATGAACGCCCAGGTGGGGCTCTGCCGGCCGGGCGACTTCGGCGCGGACGTCTGCCACCTGAACCTCCACAAGACGTTCTGCATCCCGCATGGCGGCGGTGGGCCGGGCATGGGCCCGATCTGCGTCGCCGCGCACCTGGCGCCCTTCCTGCCCGGGCACCCGGCGGTGAAGGTCGGCGGCGCGCAGGCGACGGGGCCGGTCTCCGCCGCGCCCTGGGGGAGCGCCAGCATCCTGGTCATCTCCTACGCGTACATCCGGATGATGGGCGCCGCGGGGCTGACCCGCGCGACCGAGGTCGCCATCCTCGCCGCGAACTACATCGCCACCCGGCTGGCCGAGCACTTCCCGGTGCTCTACCGGGGAGCGCGGGGCCGGGTGGCGCACGAGTGCATCCTCGACCTGCGCGGCGTGAAGCGGTCCGCCGGCATCGAGGTGGACGACGTCGCCAAGCACCTCATCGACTACGGCTTCCACGCCCCGACGGTGTCCTTCCCGGTGGCGGGGACGGTGATGGTCGAGCCGACCGAGAGCGAGAGCAAGGCAGAGCTGGACCGGTTCTGCGACGCGATGGTCGCCATCCGGAAGGAGATCGCCGAGGTCGAAGCAGGCCGGCAGCCGCGCGAGGGCAACGTCCTCAAGAGCTCGCCGCACACCGCCGAGGTGGTCACCGCGGACGGCTGGGATCGCCCGTACTCCCGTCAGCTCGGAGCCTTCCCGTCGGCGTTCGTGCGCGCGAGCAAGTTCTGGCCCGCGGTGGGGCGCCTGAATAACGTGCTCGGCGACCGGAAGCTCATCTGCAGCTGTCCTCCCACGGAGGACTACGCTTAGCCGCACCCGGGTGGGGATTCACCGCGCGCGAGCGAGCGTCTGTCGGTCGGCCACAGGAACCGGAGCGCGTCCGGCATCCGGGAGCCCCAGGAGATCTCGTCGTGGGCGCCCCCGGGCTGCTCGACGAACCGGAGGTCCTGGCCCTCGTGCCAGCCCTTCGAGAGGAGCGCGTCGCGGAGCCGGCGGGCCGCCGAGACCATCCCGGAGTGTTCGCCCAACCCGACGTCGACCCAGAACCGCACCGGAAGCTTCCCCGGCAGCGCCCGGACGCGCTCGATCAGGACATCGTCGTCCCACATCGCCGACGGGGAGATGACCAGCGCATGCCCGAAGACCTCCAGGTGCTCGAGGGCCAGGTAGAGCGAGACCAGCCCGCCGTGGGAGGCGCCACCGACCGCGGTGTTCGGCGGATCGGCTCGGGTGAGGTAGGTGCGATCGATGAACGGCTTGAGCTCCTCCACCAGGAAGCGGGAATAGAGCGACGCCTTCCCGCCGCCGCGCACCTTCATCCCGTCCGGAAGCGCCCGGTCGACGAAGGTGGGCGTGTACTCGTCGGTGCGTGCCTCGGTGTTCGACACCGCGACCACGATCAGCGGTGAGAGGTCCCCGGAGCGGATGAGCAGCTCGGCGGTCTCGTCCACCCGCCACTCCATGCCCATCGCGGCGGCATCGAAGACGTTCTGGCCGTCGTGGAGATAGAGGACCGGGTAGCGCAGTCCGGCGTCCCGGTCGTAACTGGGCGGGAGATAGACCTGGACGTCGCGGGCCAGCACGAACTTCGAGGCGAACGCCGGGTGGGTGCGAATGTCGCCCGAGCGCTCCCGGACGATCGGAGGCGGCGGAGAGTCGAAGAGGCGCTCGACGGTCTGTCGCTCCCCACCGAGCCCGAGCTGTCGGTTGCGGCCCTCCTCCCAGCCGGAGTCGGGCGGCCCCTCGCGGTCGACCTTGAACTTGTAGGCCACCGGCTGACTCCCGAAGGGCGCCCGCGGGAAGGTGACGGTCACCTCGTATCGGCCGTCCCCGTCGAGATCGGCCGCGAGGGTGGTGGTCCCCCACGAGAGCGGGGCGACCCCGCCGCGGACGCCGACCCTCGCGATCTTCGGGTCGAAGCGTCCCGCCGCGATCTCCTGGCGCATGTCGATGAGGAAGGTGACCTGGTGGGCAGCCATGGCCGGAGCCGTCGCGAGCAGGAGGATGCAGAGGGCTCCCCGCACGCCGCCCCCTTTACCAGCGCGATCAGTTGTTCCGGAAGATCCGCATCAGCGGCCGGCCGCCCGTCTCCAGGTAGAACCCGAACGGGAAGGTGACCGAGCCGTTGGAGCCCATGAGCCCGGGCGGCGGGTTGGGGAAGGGCTGCGCGCGGCGGAAGGCGACGATCGCCGCCTCGTCGAGGAAGTCCACCCCGCTCGGGCGCTGGACCTGGATGTCCTTCACCAGCCCGTCGCTCCCGAGCGTCACGTTGAGGATCGTGTACCGGTCGCGGCCGCCGTAGATCTCGCCGGTGGGATCGCGCTGCCGGAGCGGCTCGTTCGGATCCCAGTTCCGCCCCACCGCCTGCTTCACCCGGTTGAAGAAAGTCGCGTACTTCCATTCCTTCGTGTTGAGGAACGTGCCCTCGCCCTGATCGACGTCGAGGTGGTCGTTGGGCGCGGCGCCGATGATCTTGTCCAGCGCTGCGCTGCTCGGCATCAGCTGCGAGAGGGTGGGGAGCCCGGCCTTCCCGGCGCTGCCCTCGTCCCCCTCCTCGCCGGGCCGCCCCGGGTCGACCCGGAGCCGGTCGGAGTTGCCCTGCAGCGGCGCGCTCTCGCCCTGGTTCTTGACGCTCGCCCCGGGGCCCTTGTTGTTCTGCTCCTTCAGCGCGATCCGGTCACGCTGCTTCAGGGTGGGCACGTCGAACACCGGCCGCTGTCCGCCGCCCTTCTGGGCCGCGCGCTGGTCCTGTCCCGTCCCGTTGTTGCCCTGGACCACGATCTGCGCGGCGCTGTCCTTGCCGGTGGTGTTCCGCTCCTCGGTCGCGGTCTGCTTCGGCATCGCGTTCCGGTAGAACGGGGTCTGGTCCTTCGCCTTCGACTCCTTGTCGACCCGGTTGTTCTTCTCCGCCAGGAACTTGGCGTCGGGCGACTCCTGCTCGTTGCCGGGGGCGACGTCGACGACCTGACCCTTGGGGTTCTTCTCGTCCTTGGGCTCGGGCTTCTTGGCGGCCTCGGCGCGGCGCTGCTGCTCGGGGCGCTCCTGCTCGCGGGGCTGCCCCCGGTTCTTCGCCCAGGCGCGCGGGTCGATGTTCCGGAGGGTCACTGCCTGCGGCTTCGGCCGGATCCGATCTCCTCCCGGCCACTTCACCGAGACGAAGTTCATCAGGAGCAGAAGCCCCAGGACGCTGACGTGGAAAAGCAGCGCCAGGAGCGTGGCGACGAGCGCGGTCGCTGCCGGACGGCGGCGGCGGCGGCGATGAATGGCTCCGGACGGGCTCACGTGACAGTCCTACATAGCTTGGAGCCGCAGCCCCGACCTACCCGACGCCCGGGGCTCTGTGCCACCGGCCGCCTCCATCGAGATAACCCCTGGGAGGGACTTCTGTTCCACCCCCGGTGCCAGTCCTTCGTCTCCGGACAACGGTCCCAGGTCCGCAACTACTCGTAGATGCGCACGACCTCGGCGCCATTGAAATAATGCCGGAGGATCGCCCTGTAGTCCTGTCCGCTCTCCGCCCGGCCAATCGCCCCTGTCTGACACAGGCCCACGCCGTGGCCCCAGCCGCCCCCGCGGAAGGCGAATGCCACGGGGTTGCCCTGGCCATCGCGTTCCTCGCTCACGACGAACAGCGCGCTGTTGAGCATCCCGAACTGGCGGCGGATGGTCAGCTCCCCCCGGAGCTCGGTGGCGCCGCGGGTCCCGGACACGAGCAGCAGCCGCACCCGTCCCGAGGCGCCCCGCTCGAGCGGCTGCAGGTGGCGAACCGAGCCGATCTTCAAGGGCTCGACCAGCGCGTCCATCTGCTGGGTCGTGAACCGCTTCTCCCACCGGTACTTCGTCGGCTGCGCGAAGCGCCCTCGCCGGCAGGCCGCCGGGAGGTCGAAGGCGAGGAACTTCTCCGGGGCGCGTCGCGGGTCGGGCATGCCGGGCACCGGCTCGAGCACGTCCGGCCGGCCACGCAGGCTCGGGTCCGGGACGCCGCCCCACACGGCATCGTTGTCCTCGGTGTGACCGCCGCAGACCGCGCTGTAGACCGAATCCACGAGGCGCCCCTCGGTGGAGAAGAGGGCCAGGCCTCGCGTCGCCTCCACCGCAGCGTTGGTCGCCGGCGTCTCGCCGGTCCTTCCCCGGTACACGGCGCAGTGCTGCTCGGAGCAGAGCAGGTACGGGTCGGCGAGGTGCCGGGTGCCGACCTTCGCGAGCACCTCGCCGCGTGCGGTGACTGCCTGCGCCTTCAGCGCCTCTGCAGGGGCGGCGGCGAAGATCTCGGAGGGAACGAGCCCTCGCAGCAGATCCTCGAGCGTCACGAAGTTCACGACCGCGATGGTGCCCGCCGCGTCGGCGGCGAAGGACAGGCCTCCCCGGTAGGCGCGGGTCTCGAAGCCGTGGTTCGGGTAGCCCACCGCGAACTCCACCGAGCGGACCTCGAAGCCCTCGCCGCCCGGGGTCTCGGCCCGGATGGGCCCCTCGCTGGTCCCGAGTGGCGTGCCGTCCGCCATGTCCAGGCGGAGTCGGATGGCGGAGGCGGTCCGGACCTCCTCGGCGAGCGTCGTGCGGGTGCCCCAGCTGCGGATCAGCTCTGCCTGCCGCGCGGAGGCCTCGGAGGTGGTCAGCGCCGGCTCGAGCAGCACCAGCACCTTCCGGTTGTCGAGGATCTTCCCGGCGATGCCGTAGACCTGCCCGAGCTGCTCGAGCCTCACCTGGAAGCCACGGGCCTCCCACGTCGCTCGCTCGGTCGCGATGCCGTCCCTGTCCGCCCACGCGAGCTCCGTGACCTGCACCCGGAAGCGGCGATCCGCCGGCGTCCCGGCGAGCCAGCGGACGACGAGGGACGTCCCGCCGGGGGCCTCGACCACCTTCTCCGGCTCGCCCTGCAGGAAGAGGCGCACCCGCCCCCCGGGTACGAAGGTCACCTCGCGCCGGTTCTCCATCAGCCGCACCGGGACGGTGGGCTCGCCCGCCCGGACGTCGAGCCGCCGGGCCGAGGGCGGGGGTGGAACGTCGAGCGGCTGCGGGGCCACGGCGGGGGGCTCGGCAGCGGGGGCGGGAGCGACCGTCACCACCGGCGCCGGCGGAGGGGGCGGCGCCGGACGCGGCGTCGCGCACCCGGCGACGGCGAGGGCGAGGAGCCACGTCCGTCCCACACCTATCCCGCTGGGCCGAGTCACGTCAGGGAAGAGGCGCCACCCGGATTCGAACCGGGGAATGAGGGTTTTGCAGACCCTTGCCTTACCACTTGGCGATGGCGCCGAGAGCGACCGCGGGTTTGTAGTGCAAAATGCACCCATGGCCAAGCTTCGCGCCCTGCTCGTGGGTGCCACCGGAATCGCCGGTCAGCAGTTCGTCTCCGCGCTTCGCGACCATCCCTGGTTCGAGATCGGCGCGATCGCCGCGTCTCCCCGCAACGCCGGCAAGCGCTACGACGAGGCGGTCTCGAGCGCCTGGTTCTTGCCCGAGCCCATCCCCGACGCGGTCGCGGGCATGCGGCTGCAGGATCCCGCCACGCCGCCCAGGGGCGTGGACCTCGTCTTCTCCGCCGTCGAGTCCGACGTCGCACGGGAGCTCGAGCCACGGCTCGCCGCCGAGCTCCCGGTGGTGAGCGCGGCCAGCACCTTCCGCATGGAGCCGGACGTCCCGCTGCTCATCCCACCCATCAACGCCGCGCACGCGGGACTCGTCGCCGCGCAGCGGGCGCGTGGCTGGCGGGGGTGGGTGGCCCCCATCCCGAACTGCACCACCACCGGGCTCGCGGTGGTGCTCGCGCCGCTCGCCGAGCGCTTCGGTGTCCGCTCGGCGATCATGACCTCGCTCCAGGCGGTGTCCGGCGCGGGGCGGTCCCCCGGGGTGGCCGCGCTCGACGTCCTCGACAACGTCGTCCCCTACATCGCGAAGGAGGAGGGGAAGGTCGAGGCGGAGACGCGGAAGATCCTCGGGCGCTGGACCTCGGGCGCCTCGGCAGTCGAGCCCCTGGCGGTCAAGCTCTCCGCCACCTGCACGCGGGTCGCCGTCCAGGACGGGCACACCGAGACCGTCTCGGTCGGGCTCGGTCGACGGGCGAGCCTCGACGAGGTGAAGGACGCGCTGCGCTCCTGGGAGGGAAGTTCCGAGGCGCGTGATCTGCCGTCGTCGGCCCAGCGGTGGATCGAGGTGCTCGAGGCGCCCGACCGCCCGCAACCCCGGCTGGACCGGGATACCCACGGCGGCATGGCGACCACCGTCGGTCGCCTCCGCGAGGATGGCGTCCTGGAGAACGGGGTGAAGCTGGTCCTCGTCTCCCACAACACGAAGATGGGCGCGGCGAAGGGCGCGGTCCTCGTGGCCGAGCTGATGCGAGCCAGAGGGCTCCTCGGCAAGTAGGTCCAATCCCTGCTTGCCCCCGAGGAGCGGATGCGCTCAGTTCCGCGTTCGAGCTCCCCTGACGCGGCGAGCGTTCACAAGCGGAGAGTCGTCGCCATGGCGTACATCGTTGCCGACGGTTGCGTGAAGTGTAAGTACACCGACTGCGTGGAAGTCTGCCCCGTCAATTGCTTCTACGAGGGGCCGAACATGCTGGTCATCCACCCGGACGAGTGCATCGACTGCGGTGCCTGCGAGCCGGTGTGTCCGACCAAGGCGATCTTCCCGGAGGCGGATCTCCCGGAGAAGTGGGCCGAGTACACGGCGATCAACGCCACCCAGTCCAAGATCTGGCCGAACATCTCCGAGAAGAAGGATCCGCTGCCCGAGGCGGAGGAGTTCAAGGACAAGGAGAACAAGCGTCCCCTCCTGGTGCTGTGAGGACCCCGACGCCTCCGCAGACCTACGTCCCGAGCCGCCGTGCCTCGAGGCTCCGGACCGAGAGCCCCCGGGCCGCGAGCGCCTGACGGAGGTCGCCCAGCTCGCTCGCCGACGGAGGCCTGGGCGACGAGAGCCGGAGTGACACCGCTCCCGGCCCGACGCGCTCGACCTCCAGGTGGCCGCGGATCCCGCCCCGCAGGGTGAGGGCCAGCGATGGCCGCCCGCTCCGCACGAGGCGTTCGATCCGCTCCACCAGCGCGAGCGCGCGCTCGATGCGGCCCTCCGCTGCGGGAAGCGCCGCGCCCGCCGCGGCAGCCGGGCTCGGCGAACCCCCGGGAGCGATGAGCGCAGCGTGGCTCGTCGGGCCGGCCGGTGCATCCGCGGCCGGTATGACGCGCGCGGCGTGCTCGGTCCTCGCGGACTCCTCGGTCCGGAGCGCGGCACGCAGGAGATCCGTCGTGCGCTCCGCGAGGCGGCCCGTCGCACCGGCGCTCGCCGCCTGACCGTCCTCCACACGCCGCCGTGCCGAGGCATCCATCTCGCGCCGCGCCATGCCCCGGAGCTCGGCCGGCGCGCGCGCCGCGCCCGTGGCCGCGCGTGGAGCGCGGGTCGGGCTCGACCGTCCCGGAGTGCGCGGCGGCGCCGCAGGCTTCGAGGTCGGTCGCCCGGTCCGCGCGCGGAGCACCTCGTCGAAGCGCTTGCGAGGCGGAACGGGCGGCGGATCGCCCCGCGATGGATCGACGCGGTCGGGATGCATGCGAGTGAACGGAAACAAGCTTCGTGCCGGCAGCCAGCACTCCGGGCGACGTCGAGGCGCCGTCCTCGACGCGGGACGACCGTCCGGACGGTCGGCCTCTGCGCCAACGCGCGCTGTGCGCGTCGACGAGCGCGCGGCAGTGCGCAGGTCATTTCGCACCGGGCGAGTCACGGACCCAGGCGTTAAAGACGACAGCCGGATGCGGTACGTTGCGGACCCCGAATGACGGCCTCTGCGGACATCAAGCTCGTCATCACGCAGATCAAGGACGAGGCAGAGCTCTTCCAGGCTCTGGCGATCCGCGAGGTCGTCTTCATCGAGGAGCAGCACGTCCCGGAGACGATCGAGCGGGACGCCGAGGACGCGCGCGCCTACCACCTGCTCGCGTTCGCCGAGGGTCACGCCATCGGGACCGGTCGACTGGTGGTCCTTCCGTCGGCTCCGAAGGGTGAGAAGGGCACCTGGGGACAGATCGGCCGCATGGCGGTGCTCCAGTCGCATCGCAAGCACGGCGTGGGCAATCTTCTTCTCCGGGACCTGGAGGACGAGGCGCGGCGCCGGGGCCTCGCCGGTGTGCTCGTGCACTCCCAGCTGTACGCGCTCGGCTTCTACGAGCGCCACGGCTATCAGACGGTCGGTCCGGTCTTCATGGAGGCCGGCATCGAGCACGTCGAGGCGCACAAGCGCCTCGATCGCCCCTAGCCGACGGCGCGTGCGCCGCCGCGGCTGACCTGCGGCGTCTCCAGCATCCGCTCCAGGAAGCGCGGTAGCTGCAGCGCCCGCTCGACGCTTCGCAAGCGAAGCAGCCGGGCCCGCTCGCGGAAGCCGTCGCGGGCGCGCGCGAGCTGCTCCGACGCCGGCTCGAGCCCGAGCACTTCCCGGATCCGGTGGAGCATCTCGGAGGTGTCCGGCGCGTAGAGGCCGAGGCGCTGCGCGTCGATGTAGCCCACGTGGGCGCGCTCGCTTCCGGGAATGAAGTGGAAGAGCAGCAGCGGCCCCAGACCCACCTCGAGGAGCTCCTGGAGCGTCGCGGGCGCGAGGCTGCCGAGGACCGGCACCTCGGCGAGGCCCATCAGCGCGGCAAGCACCTCCGGCGCGACGAAGCCGAAGACGTGCACGCCGTCGCTCGCTCGAGAGCGGAGCCGTGTCTCGAACGCGCGATCGCGACCGGCGACGACCACGACGTTGGCGGCCTCGCGCACGGCGTGGTCGGCGAGAACGGCCTCGAGCACGGGCCCGGTCTTGACCGTCCATGCCGAGCCGCCGAGGAAGAGCAGGGTGGGGCGGGAGAGGTCGAAGCGGGCGAAGTGGGGCTCCACGGCCACGACCTCGGCCTTGAAGGCGGCGCGCGCCGTGTCCCGACCCTCGGCGCGGAGCCGGGCACCGACCCGGACGAAGGGCTCCCGGGTGAGGAACCCGGAGAGGTGGAGGCGATCGTCGGGCACGCCGAGCGAGCGGTAGTGCTCGAGCGTGCCCTCCTCCATCACGATCAGCGCGTCCGCCCGCCACGCCGGCAACGGCGGGTGGTAGCCGGTGGCCGGAACTCCGTAGTCCGGCACTGCGACCACCAGCGGCATGGTGAGCCCGAGCTCGCGCCGGACCTGCGCGAAGGTCATCGATTGCACCGGGTGCGTGGTGACCAGCAGATCCACCGACTCGCGCCGGAGCAGCGCCAGCGCCTCGCTCCGAAGCTGCGGGCTGAGCGTCATCGCCGTCCGCAGCGCCCACGGCTGTCCGCTCAGCTCGACGATCTTTCCCTGGAACCGGGGAAGGAAGCGCACGCACACCGAGTAGAACCAGTCGATGAAGCGGTCCGCGGAGGTCCACACCAGCGGGCCGAGCCGCTGCTGGTCGGGATCGACGCGGGCCAGCGCAGCGGCGAAGGAGTCGCGCAGCGCGTGGTGGCCGCCCCCGGCGTTGAGCGAGGCGAGGAGGACGCGGCGGGTCATCGGGGGATCCAGGTGCAAGCGGGCACTAACACCCTGCGCCGACGCTCGCCAGTTCGACGAGCGTCCGTCTTCGCGACTCCGCTATCCGCGCCGCGGCGCAGGAGGTGAGGCATGGAGCGGGTCCTCGGGCCAGGCATGCCGGGGGTACCTCCGCCCCAGCTCGCGCCGGAGGGAAGGGTAGTGCCGGCTCCAGAATCCGGCGAGGTCCCGTGTCACCTGGACGGCACGCTGGTTGGGAGCGAGGAGGTGCAGCACGAGGGGCACCCGACCCCGGGCGACCGCGGGGCCTTCGCGCATTCCGAAGAAATCCTGGAGTCGCGAGGCGATCCACGGCGGCTGCCCGGACATGTAGTGCACCGGCACGGAGCGTCCGCCGGGGAGCGTGAGCCGCTCGGGGAGCTCGCGGGCCAGAAGCCGGGCCGACTCCGGCGAGAGCGCGCCGAGCAGCTCTGCGGCCGGATCCGCCTCACGCACCTCGGCGAGGTTCCGGCGTCCGCGGGCGAGCAGCGTCGCGAGCCCCGAATCGTCCGGCTCGGGCCAGTGCGCCTCGGGGAACGTCAGCCGCGCGAGCTCCAGCCGCGCCCGCACGGCCTCCAGCCGGTCCGTGTCCACCACCCCGGCGAAACCGCGTGAGCGAAGGGCATCGGCGAGGACGGCCTCCGCCTGCTCCGACGGCTCGGCGGGGATGCGGCGCTCCTCCAGGGTCACCGCGCCGTACGCGAGCCGGGTGAGGCGCTCGACCCGGCCCCCCTCCTCGGAGAAGACGAGGCGGTCCTCGTCGGTGAGCCGTTCGGGGAAGAGATCGAGGAGCCACTCCGGCTCGATGGCGCTCGCGATCCGCACCCGCACCTCGGGGCCACGAGGACCCGTGCGCTGCTCTGCGTCCAGGGCCAGCAGCAGCATCGGCTCCTGCACCACGCTCGCCGCGTCGAGGACGGCGCTCCCGCCCCCTGAGAGGACCAGCTCCGGGGCGTGCGGCTTGCGGCGTCTCGCGACCCGGTCCGGGAAGCCGGCGAGCAGCGCGAGGAGCAGCGCGTCCTCGCGCTCGGCCGGGGCGGCGCGCTGGCGCCCGTGCAGCGCACGCGACAGCTGACGCGCGGTCCGCTCCACCGCCTGCGCGGCCCCGCCGCGCCCTCGGTCGCCGGAGCCGAATGACTCCATCTGCTCCAGCACGTCCGAGCGGGCGCTCACCGTCGGCCCAATGGAGCGGTGCGGTCCGAGCGAGGACCCGGTCCGCGCGGGACGCTCGGAGAGGACGGCGGCGGCGCGTGCGGCCTCGGTCCCGACGCCCCGCCGCTCGCCCTCGACCAGGATGCGCCCGAGGCGAGGGTGCACCGGGAAGGAGAGCAGGCGCCGTCCGATCTCGGTGAGCGTTCCGTCGGGGCCGCGCGCGCCGAGCATGGACAGGAGATGCTCGGCGGCCTCCAGCGCGCCGGCAGGGGGCGGCTCGAACCAGCCGAAGCTCCGCGGGTCGGTTGCTCCGGCGGCGGACAGGGCGAGCACCGTCTCGGTCAGGTCGGCGCGCGCAATCTCGGGCAGGTCACGCTCGGGGCGGTGCTGGAGATCGTTCGCGGTGTAGAGGCGCAGGCAGGCGCCGGCGCGGGTCCGACCCGCGCGTCCCGCGCGCTGGGCCGCGCTGGCCTGGCTGATGGGCTGGACGCGCAAGGACGGGAGGCCGCTCCACGCCGAGTGGGTCGCCACCCGGGCCACGCCGGAGTCGATGACTGCCGCGACCCCGTCGATGGTGACCGACGTCTCGGCCACGTTGGTGGAGAGGATGAGCTTTCGCTCCCTCGAGGGGCGCACCGCGCGGTCCTGCGCGTCGGCGGGGAGGTCCCCGTGCAGCGGGAGCACCCGGAAGCCGTGGCGCTCCGCGTAGTCGGCGCAGGCCTCCTGCGCGCGACGGATCTCCCCCGCGCCGGGGAGGAAGACGAGGACGTGCCCGTCGGTCACGCGGGGAGCGATGCGCTTCAGGCCGGCGAGCACCTGCGCCTCCAGCGGGCGCGTGTCGGCCGCCGGGAGGTGCTCGATCTCGACCGGGAAGACGCGCCCCTCGGAAGAGAGCAGCGGTGCGTCGCCGAGAAACCGGGCGACCGGGACCGGGTCGATGGTCGCCGACATGACGACGAGCCGGAGCTCCGGGCGGCGCTCGCGCAGCCGGCGGAGGAGGGCCAGGCCCAGGTCGGTGGGGAGGTGACGCTCGTGGAACTCGTCGAGCACGACGGCGCCCACGCCGCGGAGCTCGGAGTCCGACAGCAGGCGTCGGGTGAGCACGCCCTCGGTGACGAAGCGAACCCGTGTGGCCGCGGACGCCACCTCCTCGAAGCGGATCTGGTAGCCGATGCGCCTGCCCACGGGCTCGCCGAGCTCCTCGGCGACGCGGGCGGCGGCGAGCCGCGTCGCGAGACGGCGTGGCTCGAGGACCCACAGCTCGCCCTCGAACGCGGCGGCGTCGAGCAGGGCGCGTGGGACGCGGGTGGTCTTGCCGGCGCCCGGCGCGGCCTGCAGCACGAGGGTGCCACGGGTGGCCACCGCCTCCACCACCGCGGGGAGGAGCGGATCGATGGGGAGCGGCGGGAGCAATCGTCAGCTCCCGCGCGGCGGACGGGGCTTGCGGCGCGAGCCGCGGGCGGACGGCCGCGGAGCCGGCGCGGCCTGGGCCGAGGAGCCCGGCTTGCGCGTCGATCGCGCGGAGGTCCCGCCCCCGGAGGTGTCAGGGGGCTTCGGCCCGTGCGTCGATCGTCCAGTCGTGCGACTCGAGGACGCGTCGCTCGGCGAGGAATCCGCCCCGCGCGTCGTCGACGCGCGTCGAGCCGGCCGCGTTGCGGGCAGAGGCTCCGGCGACGCACCGGTCGCCGCCGTTCCCTTCGCGTCCGCGGTCCGGGCAGCGGGATCGTCCGTCGTCGAAGGTGCGTGGGTCCCGATGCCCGCGGCCGATCCGGCCGCCCTCTGTGCCGGGCGCGCCCGCTTCCGGAACACCGCGTCGATCAGCTCCGGGCGATCCGCCAGCGCCGCGCGGACCACCCAGCGAACGCGATCGAGGAGATGCGCGGTCCGTCCAGCCAGGGCGAGGAGCCTCGTGCGCAGCGCATCGGCCTCGGGACCTTCGAGGGGGGGCCGGTCCCGATCCGCCGCCCACGTCGTGCCGGCAGCCGCCAGTCCCTCCAGCGCCGCTCCGAGCGCATCGTGGGTCGCGAGCTCGGCCAGGCGGCGCACGACGTAGCCCGAGGCCAGCCGCCGCTGGAGCTCGGTCTCGGCAGCGCGGGCCTGATCGACATGCCTGCGGAGCGATGGGCCGCGCCACTCCGGGAAGAGGGACTCGACCAGGGGACCACGCTCGGACTCGAGCGCGTGGATCGCCGTCCGGAGGCCCTCGGCAGCGTCCACCCAGGCCGCCAGCACCGCGCTCTTGCGGGCGCGGGCCTCGGAGGCGAGCTCCTCGAGCCACAGCGCGTCGGCCCGGACTGTGTGCCGCCCGGCCTCGTCGCGCTCGACCAGGTCTGCCGCGCCACGGAGCCACGCCGCCTCGATGCTCGCTTCCTTCCTGAGCGCGTCCGCCGCGCCCCTCAAGCGTGCACCGAGGCCCTCCAGGCTTCCGAGGAGGATCCAGGCCGCGCGGGGAGACGGCGATGCAGAGCCGGCGCTCAGCGCAGCGCCCCCAGCACCGCCTCCATCGCCTCCGGGACGGCGAGGTTGGCGAACGCATGCGTCGCGCCCGTGGCCACCAGCTGCTCGGGGGTGAAGCTCCCGGTGCCGACGCCGACCGACTCGGCGCCGATGGCCTGGGCGGCCGCGACGTCCTTGGGCGTGTCGCCGATGACCACCACCCGGCACTCCTCGAGCGGCGCGCCCAGCAGCGCTGCCCCGCGCTCCGCGCCGCGGCGGAGGAGCGCGGTGCGGTCCTCGTGATCGCAGCCGAAGCCGCCGAAGGCGAATCGATCGTAGATGCCGACCCGCTGGAGCTTGATGCGCGCGCCCTCGCGAATGTTGCCCGTGCCCAGACCGACGGCGATCTCCCGCCGGGACCGTGCCCGGTCCACCGTCTCGGCCATGCCCGCGTGGACCCGGTAGGTCGCGTCGGGCGCGGCGGCCACCTCGTCCGCGAGCACGAGGAGGTAGTCCACCAGCACCTGGTCGATGAGCGCGTCCGTCGGCTCGACACCGATGGCGCGCATGCCGGTCCGGACGATGGCCCGGTCGGTCATCCCGTCGAGGCGAAAGCTGCGGCAGGCGTCGCGCCGGCCGAAGGAGCGCTCGAAGGCGATCTCCAGCGCACGGCGCCCCACGCCCCCGGTGGTGACGAGGGTGCCGTCGACATCGAAGAGGAGGACGGTGGGTCGCATGTTCAGGGCTGGGCCTGGGCCAGGGACGCCTGCAGGCGCTCCCGGACGCCGGGGTCCTCCTCACGCTCTAACCGGTCCTCGAGCGACTTGCGAGCGGCCGGGCCTCCCGCGCGTCCCAGCCCTCGCGCGGCCGCCGAGCGAACCGACGGATCGGAGGCGGCGAGGAGCGGACCCAGCCGCTTCACGGCCTCGTCGCGGTCGTGCGAGCCGAGCTCCTCGGCCACCGCGTCGCGCAGGGCCGGGGTGAGCCGCGGGGACGCCACCGCGTCCCCGAGCGCGCCGAGCCCGCCTCCTCCCGGCAAGCCGGCCAGCGCACGCGCGGCGGCGAGACGGCGGGCATCGACCGCCTGCGGATCGAGGAGCTCGGCCTGGAGCGCCGGCACCGCCCCGGGACCGATGCTGGCGAACTCCGGGGCGCCGGCGTCGGGAGCATCCAGCAAGGTCGACACCCGGGACCGCGCCTCCTCGGTGGTGCGCGCGGGCCCCACCGAGCGCGCGCAGGAGGAGGCGACGAGAGAGGCGGCGAGGAGCGGGGCGAGCCGGGACATGGGCGGCGGCGGAGTGTACCCTCGGGGCGGGACATGGCCGGACGGGTCGTCTTCATCGTGCAGCGCGGCGGCTACGAGCCGGCGTACCAGGCAGCCTCCATGGGCATCACCGCGGCGGCCCTTGGGGACGAGGTGGTCTTCGTCTTCGCCTTCGAGGCCCTCCGCCAGCTGTGCCGTGGCGACTTCGGTCGCGCCCAGTCCGACCGCGAGATGGCCGAGGGCGCGCGGGCCGAGGGCGTGGGCGTGCCGCCCCCGGCGACGCTGCTGGCCGAGGCACGTGGGCTCGGAGCCCGGTGCATCGCGTGCGACACGATGCTCAAGCTCTCGGGCGTCTCGTTGGTCGAGG
>CAZDSB010000049.1:0-3236 GCA_964507515.1 uncultured Myxococcaceae bacterium | reverse complement strand
CGCCGCGGCGGGCGCGGACGTGCTGGTCGCCGGGACGTGCGTCTTCGCGCATCCCGGGGGTCCCGGGGCCGGCGTGCAGGCGCTCCGGGAGGCGCTGAAGCACGGGCTCTCTGCGCCGGCGTGAGGACTCTCAGGCCAGCGCGCGCTCGAGCTTGCCGAGCTCCTGCTCCCAGCCCATGCGCGCGCGCTCGGTCCACAGCTCGCTGTGCATGAAGTCGTTGGTGAGCACGAGGCGGGTTCCGCCGGTGACGGGCGTGAGCTCGATCGAGGTCCTGGCCTTGTACGGCTCGACCCCGGGCACGAAGTCGACCAGGTTCGTGTAGGCGAGTCGCCGGTGCGGCTCGACGACTGTGTAGTCGCACCGCAGCCGGTTGCTTCCGCTCACGCCGCTCTCCTCGAGCATGGCGACGATCTCGGGATCCTCGGTCTTCATGACCAGATCCACGTACCCGCCCACGCGAACGTCGATGTGGAACACCTGGACGTCGAAGCGGTCCGGTCCCCACCAGCGCTCGAGGCCCTCCTTGGTCGTCCACATCTTCCAGACCTTCTCCGGGCTGGCCTTAAGCATTCGCTCCAGGGTGAAGCCCTTCTTCGTCGTCGCGGGTGCAGTCATGGCGTGTCGTCCTCCTCGAGCGCTTTCTCCAGGCGGTCGAGCCGCCGGTTCCAGTGGTCTCTGAGCCGGTCGATCCACGCGGCGGCCTCGTCGAGCGGGCGGGCGTTGCGGGACAGGAGGTGCTCCCGCCCGACCCGCCTCCGCTTCACCAGCCTGGCGCGCTCGAGGATCCGGATGTGCTTCGAGACAGAGTTCAGCGAGATGTCGAAGGGCGCGGCCAGGTCGGTGACCCGCGCCTCTCCCTCGGCGAGGCGGAGGAGGATGGCCCGCCGGGTCGGGTCGGCGAGCGCGCCAAGGGTGTGGTCGAGCCGCGGCGAGGCAGCGAGCATATTCATCCTTTAGGGTGAATATGGACCGAAGTCAAGCCGCCCCGCGCCTCGGGAGGGCCCCTTGTCAATCGGGGTAGAAGCCGGCCCCGAGGAGCGCCGGCGCGCCGTCGAGGGTGACCCGCTTCACGTAGGTCCACTTGTGCGAGGGCGTCGTCTGGCCCGGTTTCGGGAACATGTAGTCGACCCAGCCGGAGCCCTTCGTCCGCGCCATCTCCAGCATCAGGTCGTGGAACTTCTTCCCGCTCGCGTCGGTCTGGCCGGAGACGTTCGTCCCCTCCCGCTTCGGAAACGCGGGGTTCAGGAGGACGTTCCCCTTCTGGTCGTACGAGAAGAGGTAGGTCTGGCCGTCGAACCACTCGCTGCCCTTCTTCCGGAACTCGTCGAAGGCCGCCTTCCCGCGGGCGTTCACCAGATCCGCCGCCTTGTCGACCAGCGCGACGATCTTCCGGGACTGCGGCGAGTCGGGCGGACCGGCCTGTCCAAGTGCCGCGGACGGAGCCAGGGCGAGGACCACGATGGCGAAGAGCATCCGGCTGCGAGTCTTCATGAGGCGTCTCCTCGATCGCCATGCTGTCGCGGGCCGAGGGCGGATGCAGGACGATCGTCGGTCGGGCAACCCCGATGAAATTGGAGCGTCCGGTGCGCGGCGAATGCGGCTCAGGACGCGGTGTCTTGCCCGAGCGCGCGCTGGGCCTCGGCCACGCTCTCGTCCGGCTTTCCGCTCTGCAGCACCTGCACCAGCCGCGTGTTTGCCTCTCCGAGCCGGCGTGCCAGCAGCTTCGCCAGCCCGTGCGCGATCTTCAGGGTGGCGACGTTCCCGCTCGCCAGCCGCGTCCGCAGCGCGGGACCGGGAATGACTGCCACGCTGACCGGGCCGACGGCGATCGCCGAGGCGCTTCGCTTCCCGCCAGCCTCGAGGACCGCCATCTCTCCCAGCACCGCTGGGGCGGAGACGACCGAAAGTACTTGATGTTTGCCGCTGGGGTCCTTCTTCACCACCTGGACGGACCCGGAGAGCACGATCACCAGCGCGTCGCCCGCGTCTCCCTCGCGGAACAAGGGCAGCTGCGCCTCGAGCGACCTCTGCTCGGCCAGGCCGGCGACCTCCGCCCGCTCCGGCTCGGTCAGGCCCGAGAGGAGGGGAACTGCGCGGAACGCCTCGGCCGTGGGTCGCTCGCTCATCGACGCCTCGCGCGCTCCAGGCGCAGCGTCTTCTCGCCGCGGTGCTGTCCGTTCAGCTTCTCGAACGCGGCGGCGTCCTCCTCGGCGACGAAGCCGTAGCTGTAGGTCGGCCGGACGTCGAGCCGGAGCAGCTTGCCGGCCGGCGCGCCCAGGCCCTCCAGCGCCGCCGTGATTCCCGCGGAGTCCAGCCCCTCTGAGCTCCCGAGGTTCAACCACAGCCGCACCTGACCCGGCGTCGCGGGCTCGGCGGCAGCCGGGGCGCCCTCCTCGGGACGGTCACGCCGGGGTGGACGCTCCCGCCGCTCGCGGCCACCGGAGCGCTCTTCCCGTCCCGACCGCTCGCCGCGCTCCTTCCGCTCCCCCCGCTCCTTCCGCTCGCCCCGCTCCTTCCGCTCGCCGCGCTCCGGACGGTCCTCGCGCCGGGGCCGGTCACCCCGCGAACGCTCGCGCTCCCGCGGGGGAGGGCCATGGATCTGCTCCGCGGCGGCGGCCTGCGCCTTCTGCATCCGGAGGTGCCCGAAGAAGAACTTCAGCAGGAACGCGATCGCGTCGTCGGCGTCGGGCCGCTGCTTCAGTTCCCCGGCGAGCCCGAGGTAGCCCTCGTAGACGCTTCCCCCGGCCGCGGACTGGATCTCCCGGACGTGTCGCTCGGTCCACATCCGCATCGCGTCCTCGGGCGAGGGCATCTCGCGCTTCTCGAACTTGATGCCGTACTTCTTCTCCAGGACGGTGAAGGTGCCCAGCTCCCGGCCCGACATGAGGTTGATCGCGGTGCCCTTCTTCCCGATGCGGCCGGTGCGGCCCACCCGGTGCAGGTAGACAGCCGGATCCTCGGGCAGCGAGTAGTTGATGACGTACTGGAGATCCGAGATGTCGATCCCCCGGGCGGCGATGTCGGTGGCCACCATGAACGCGACCTCGCCGCGCTTCACCTTGCCCATCACCCGCTCGCGCTCCTTCTGCGGCAAGTCACCGTTGAGCAGCTCGGCGTCGAAGCCGTTCCGGTTCAGGACCGCCGTGACCAGCGCGGTGTCGTCGCGGGTGTTGCAGAAGACGATGGCGTTGTCCGGCTCCTCCATCTCCAGCACGTAGATGAGGTTCCGGGGCTT
>CAZDSB010000048.1:0-6521 GCA_964507515.1 uncultured Myxococcaceae bacterium | reverse complement strand
AAGCGATAGACGCGACGGCGGCGGGCGCGCGCGACGAGGAGCTCCAGCCCGATGAGGACGAAGAACACCGGTACGGCGAGCGCGATGGGGTCCAGCTTCATGCAGAGCCGGAAGTCTAACCGGTTGACGGGCCGGCTGGAGGATGCTCACCGTCCACACGGCGACATGAGCAAGGCCTTCACCCGCGAGGACGACTTCATCCCACCACCGGTGCCCGCGCGCCGCGGACCCGTCGGTCCACGGCCACTGACGGCCGACGGGCACGAACGTCTGCTGCGCGAGCGTGCGGCGCTCGAGGGTTCCGAGGTACCGGGAGCGGAGGAGCGCCGGAAGGTGCTGGACGCGGTGCTCGAGTGCGCGGTCCCGGCAGCGCGGGACGCGGGCGCGGACGGGCGCGCGGTGCTGGGAGCGTTCCTCGAGGTGGAGGACGCGGATGGGAGTCGCCGCGAGCTCAGGCTGGTGGGTGGGGACGAGGCGGATGCGTCGCGCGGCTGGGTTCGCGTCGACTCGCCGCTCGGGGCTGCGCTGCTCGGCAGGCACGCGGGGGAGGCGGTCCTGGTGGAGCGGCCGCGGGACACGCTCGAGCTGAAGATCCTCCGGGTGTACGCCGACGGCTCGGAAGAGCTTCCCATTCGGCCGATGTGAAACTCGATGGAACGGGTTCAAGGGGGGGCCACCCGCCTGGGCCGAAACCGCATGGCACGCTTCGCCCGCTCATTCGACGGCGGCCGAGCAGGCGAGCGTTCCAACCGGGTTCCCATCCACGCGCGCAGGTGTTTCCAGGATCAACGCATCCCCGGAGTGATCACGATCGCGAAGGCCGCTCGTCCCCGGCACGGCACGACCCACCCGCCCCGGACCGCCTCGGAGCCGGACCTCCATGCCTCGTCGACTCTCCGGGACCCGACTGTGATGGTCAGCCGGGTCGCCGGCATGAGACGGTCCGGGCATGGCCGACTTGACCCTCTGGGTGGACGCGTTCTGGATCAGTCCCTACGCCTTCTCCTCTTTCGTGGCGCTGGAGGAGAAGAAGCTCCCGTACGACGTGCAGGAGGTCGCGATGCACCGCGCGGAGAACCGCGCGCCCGACTACGCGCGGCGATCCCTGACGGCCCGCGTGCCGATGCTCCGGCACGGCGACTTTCACCTCTCCGAGTCCAGCGCCATCGCCGAGTACCTGGACGACGCCTTCCCCAGCGCGCCCCGGCTCCTCCCGGCGGACCCCCGGCACCGCGCCCGCGCCCGGCAGGTGATGGCCTGGGTGCGCAGCGATCTGATGCCGATCCGCGAGGAGCGCTCGACGAACACCATCTTCTACGAGCCGGCCACCGAGCCGCTCTCGGAGAAGGCGCAGAAGTCGGCGGCGAAGCTCCTCGCCACGACGGACGCGCTGCTCGCCCCCGGCGCCACGAGCCTCTTCGGAGCGTTCTCCATCGCCGACGCGGACCTGACGCTGATGCTCCAGCGCCTAGGCAAGAGCGGACACCCGCTCGGTGACAAGGTGCAGCGCTTCGTGGACGCGACCTGGTCCCGCCCGAGCGTGCGCAAGTGGGTGGACCGCAAGCGCGCGACCTTCGTCCCCTACTAGCGCTCGCCCTCCATCGGGGAGTGCAGCTTGACCGGCGCCTGTCCTGCCCGCAGCCGGAGGTTGAGCAGCTCGACGCCGAGCGAGAACGCCATCGCGAAGTAGACGTAGCCCTTCGGGATGTGCTGCCCCATCCCGTCGGCCACCAGCACCACGCCGATCAGGATGAGGAAGGACAGAGCCAGGATCTTCAGGCTCGGATGCCGATCGACGTACGCGCTGATCGGCCCCGCGAAGATGAGCATCACCATCACGGCGATGACCACCGCCGCGACCATGATCGACAGCGAGCGCGCCATCCCCACCGCGGTGATGACCGAATCGATGGAGAACACCAGGTCGAGCAGGACGATCTGCGTGATGACCGCCGAGAACGACGCCCGGGGCTTCCGGCGCGGCTCCGAGTGGTCCACCTCCATCCGGTCGAAGATCTCGTGCGTCGCCTTCCCCACCAGGAACAGCCCGCCGCCGATCAGGATCAGGTCCCGCCCGCTGAACCCCTCGCCGAACAGGGTGAAGAGATTCGCCTGGAGCGTGACCAGCCAGGACATCGCGAGCAACAGCAGCACCCGCATCACCAGCGCCAGCCCCAGCCCCACCCGCCGCGCCAGCGGCTGACGCGCGGGCGGCAGCTTGCCGGTCATGATCGAGAGGAAGACGAGGTTGTCGATGCCCAGCACCACCTCGAGCGCGGTGAGCGTGAGCAGGCTGATCCATCCGTCGAGCCTGGTGAACGGTGCGAGATCGAGCACGGGAGCACCCGGGGACGGCGTCGAGGGTCAGAACTGCTCTTCGTTGTCCGTCGGCTCCCCGTCGTCCGCCGGTCCGCCGCCACCCTGCCGCGACTGCTCGGCCTCGATGGCGGTGAGCAGCGCACGTTCCTTGTCGTGGAACCGCGCCTTGCCCGGGTCGGCGAGCGTCCGTCGCGCGCCGGTGGCGTAGAACTCGAGGTCCTGCGCGCTCGCTCCGCGGATGGGCATCCCGCGGCTCCGGCCGTACGGCGGGAAAACCGTGGGCGGATCGCCCGGGGCCGACGCCTGGGCGCGGCGAGCCGGGGCGCCGGCGCTGCGCGTCCCTCCCTCGCCTCCGATGGTGAGCTCGCCCAGACGCACGCTGAAGCCATCTCCGCGGCGCACGGCCGTTCCGATCTGCACCTGCTCGACGGTGCCATCGGCACGCGTGATCGACACCGTCACCGGCAGCTCGTTCTCGCGCATGGGCCGTGGCATCCCACCCTCGGGAAGCCGCTGTCAACGCTGGCTCAGTGGCGCGCCAGCGACCAGGCTCAGGCGGCGCGCGCCCGGACCACGTTCCCCAGCCGCTCCAGCGCCCGCTCCACCACGTCCATCGACGGCCCGAAGGAGAAGCGCGCGTGGCCACGGAATCGCGACGCCCGGCCCCGCCGGCGCTTTCCGGGGTTGATGTCGAAGAACTCGCCGGGAACGGTGATGACCCGCTGCTCCAGCGCCGCCCGGAACAGGCCCATCCCGTCGTTCAGCGGAGCCGGGAGCCCGGCGAGATCTCCCCAGACGTAGAAGGTTCCCTCGGGCTCACGATCCACCCGGACGCCGAGCGCCCGGAGCCCGTTCAGCATCCGCTCGCGCTTGGGGCGGAAGGCGTCGTGGATCGCCCGCAGCTCGCGCTGGACCACTGCCGGGTCGAAGAGCGGGAGCGCAGCCCTCTGCAGCGGCTTGCTCCCGCCGCCGTCGAGGAACGAGCCCGCGCTGCTCAGGGCATCGATGACCGGGCGCGGTCCGAGCGTCCACGTCACCCGCCAGCCCGGGTACCGCCAGTTCTTGGTCAGCCCGTCGAAGAGGATGACCGGATCACGGTTCACGTCCCGCACGTGCGCCGCGGCGCTGACCGGAGCGGGTGCGCGCGGATCGCCGGTCCAGACGTAGTGCGCGTAGAACTCGTCGATGAGCAGCGAGCAGTCCAGGCCGCGGGCGAGCTCGACCCACGACTCCATCTCCGCGCCCTGCACCACCTTGCCCGTGGGATTCGACGGGTTGGAGAGCAGCACCGCCGAGAGCCCGAGCCCGTTGATCTCCTTCTTCAGGGCGTCGGGGCCGAAGGCGTATCCCCGCTCGGGATCGAGCAGGATGGGGATGGCGGTGAACGCCTTGAAGATGTCGAGCAGCTCCTCGTAGGCCGTGTAGTCGGGTAGGAAGTGCCCGAGGTTGATCAGCCCGAGGCTCGCGGCGGCGCGGGTCAGCGAGGCGCGCCCGCCCCCGGACACGCAGACGTTCTCCGCCGAGTACTGCGAGGGGAGCCCTCGCCGGTAGGTGCGGTTGTAGTGCGCCGCGATGGCCTCGCGGAGCTCCCAGAGGCCGGCCACCGGTGCGTATTCCTGGTCCGCGGGATCGACGGCGACCGCCTCCACGCGCGGCGGTGCACCCGGAAGGTCCCCGGTCTCGGGCTGGCCCTGACCGAGGTTGCACCAGTCCGGGTCGGCGGGATCGAAGCCCCGCTTCTGGGCCTCGGTGGTGACGAAGATGACGCCGGTGCGCGGCACCGGTCGGAACGCCTGGGGGGCGCTCTCGCTGGACATGTAGACCCTCGAGCCTACACCCTCGTGCGACGCGGATGCAGCCGCGGTTCCTGGCTGACATGCGAGTCGGAAGAGACGACGATGGCGCCCCTTGTCGACGGGAGGGGGAACCTTGGACCGCTTCGACCGCAGGACGATCCTCAAATCCATTGCAGTGATGGCAGCAGCCTCGGCGCTCCCCGCCTGCGGCGACAACACAGAGATCATCGGCAGCGCTGCCGACGGGCTCGCCCGGTTCCCTCAGGGCGTCGCCTCCGGAGATCCGAAGCAAACCACCATCATCCTCTGGACCCGGGTGGTGAACGTCGGCAGCAGTCCGGTGGATCTCCCGCTGCGGCTGGAGGTGGCGCTCGACTCCGAGTTCGGTCACCTGGTCGTGAACAAGAGCGACCTCGTCGCCACCACGGCTCACGACGGCTGCATCAAGGTGCGGGTGAAGGGCCTCACCGCGGCGACCACCTACTACTACCGGTTCAGCTTCGTGCAGGGACACACCCGCTACCTGTCCACCGCCGGCCGGGCGCGGACCGCCGCCGACGCGTCCGCCGACGTTCCGGTCAACTTCACGGTCGCCAACTGCCAGGACTACGTGGGCCGGTACTGGAACAGCTACCAGCAGATGCTCACGCTGGCGCCGGAGGACCTCGACTTCTTCCTCGCCATCGGTGACTACATCTACGAGACCACCAACACCTTCGGCACCGGGGGCACGGGTCGGGCCATCACCTTCGCCAAGCCCGAGGATGCCATCGACCTCGGCGGCGGCAACCTGGCGGCGAAGAGCGTCAGCAACTACCGCGACCTCTACCGGACGTACCGGAGCGATCCACTGCTCCAGCAGGTGCATGCCCGCTGGCCGATCATCGCCACCTGGGACGACCACGAATACGCGGACGACTGCTGGGGCTCGACGGCGACCTACTTCAACGGCCGGAAGAACGAGAAGGACGACGATCGGCGCCGCAACGCCGAGCAGGCCTTCTTCGAGTACATGCCCATCGACGAGGGCGCGCTGGGCGGGGATCCGCAGACCGACGTCTTCACCACCGAGCGCGCCCAGCTGTACCCGAACCAGAAGCTCTGGCGGAGCTTCGTGTTCGGCAAGCACCTCGAGCTCGTGGTCACCGACTTCCGGAGCTTCCGGCCCGATCACCCGATTCCCGAGGACGCCTTTCCGGGGACGGTCGTCGCGAGCCAGGCCCTCCTGGTCCATCTTCTGGGCCAGGCCACGTTCGACGCGAACTTCCCGCCCGGGCTCGCCGAGTACATCGACGTGGACCAGCCGGAGAACGACGACCTCCGGTCGACCCTGACGAGCATCGCGACCGTCGGTGCTCAGCAGGAAGGCCTCTCGCTCGAGGACGCGAACGCCTGGGCCGTCCGGAACATCCACGGCAACCTGGCGGTGCTGGTCATCAACCAGATGCTCGCCGCGGCGCAGCAGCCTCCCCTCCCGACGGATGGCCTCGAGCGAGGGTTGTTCTACGCGCTCATCGGCAAGCAGTCGTTCTTCAGCCAGTACGGCTCGCGCTACGTGGTGGTGAAGTCGAGCTACGACCTCTACACCGCCCTGCTCTACGCGCAGACCCTCAAGCAGAGCGAGAACGCGTTCGGCAACGAGCAAGAGAGCTTCATCCTCGACAAGCTCACGAAGTCCACCGCGACGCACAAGGCGCTCGTCAGCAGCGTCTCGCTGGTCTCGATGCAGCTCGACCTCACCGGCGTCCAGGGCGTGCCTGCGCAGTTCGCCCGGGCCTTCTACTTCGACGTGGATCAGTGGGACGGCTTCCCCAACAAGCGCGCCGAGCTCCTCGGAAAGCTCGCCGGGGTCCAGAACCTCGTCGCTCTCTCGGGAGACATCCACGGGAGCTTCGCCGGGAACGAGAGCGCGAGCTCGTCGAAGATCGCGCTGCTGACCGCGCCGGCGATCAGCTCGCAGACCGTCGGCGAGGAGGTGGGGGCGGCGGTGACGACCTTCAGCACCGATCCGGCGTTCCAGCCGCCCGACGGCGCGGTCTACGTGGCGCTCGTCAGCAACCTGCCGCAGCTCTTCCAGGCGAGCACCGGCGGGGCGATCAAGTTCGTCGACACCTCCTCGCACGGCTTCCTGCAGGTGAGCGTCCAGGGGTCGCAGATCCAGGCCACCTTCGTCCTCATCCCGGCGACCGAGGTGACGAAGGACTACACGAAGCAGCCCGCAGGCTCGCTCGAGGCGCAGGTCAAGCGAGTCGAGCTGAGCATCTCGAACGGGGCCATCACCTCCTGACCCGCGACGGCCGCTCAGGCGATCCGCGCGCGGGGGACCGGCGGATCCGGCCACTCCGCCTCGAGGGCGGGATGTCCCGGGTCACCGGAGGGACGGAGCCGCAGCATGCCCGCGCACAA